>DATABU010000088.1:0-10331 GCA_036259415.1 Longimicrobiaceae bacterium | reverse complement strand
CGCGAGTTCCCCCGCAGCCCCCGCGTCACCCCGCGCGTGTCGACGATCAGCCGGGAGTGCTGCACCACTCGGGCGTAGTCCACGCCGCTATGGTCGGTCACCAGGAGCACGCAGTCGCTCCGCCGCAGTCGCTCCGGGGTCAGCTCCACACTCTGGAGCGGAAGCGACTGAAGGGGGATGTGCGCGTCCTCGAGGATCTCCGGACAGTGCGGATCGTGGTAGCTCACCTCCGCGCCCCGGTCCTCCAGGAGTCGCATGATGTCCAGCGCCGGGCTCTCCCGCAGGTCCGAGATGTCCTTCTTGTAGGCGATTCCCAGCACGAGCACCCGGCTCCCCTTGAGCGCCTTGCGCTCCTCGTTCAGCGCCGCGGCCACCTTCTCCACGACGAACGCCGGCATCTCGGCGTTGATCTCGGAGGCGATCTCGATCATCCGGGTGCGGAACGCGAGCGTCCGCATCTTCCACGCGAGGTAGTGCGGATCGAGGGGGATGCAGTGGCCGCCGAGCCCGGGGCCGGGGGTGAACTTCATGAAGCCGAAGGGCTTGGTCGCCGCCGCCTCGATCACCCCCCAGACGTCCACCCCCAGCCGGTCGCACGCCTGGGCCAGCTCGTTCGCGAGCGCGATGTTGATCATCCGGAAGGTGTTCTCGTACACCTTCGTCAGCTCCGCCGCCTCGGCGCTCTCGACCGGCACCATGGTGTCGAAGACCCGGCTGTAGAAGGCCAGCCCCGCCTCCAGGCACTCCGGCGTCACGCCCCCGATCACCTTGGGCGTGTTGCGGGTGTGCCAGACGGGGTTGCCCGGGTCCACGCGCTCGGGGGAGAAGCAGAGGAAGAAGTCCTCGCCCGCGCGCAGGCCGCTCTGCTCCAGGATGGGGAGGAGCACCTCGCGGGTGGTCCCCGGGTAGGTGGTGCTCTCCAGGATCACCAGCTGCCCCGGCCGGAGCGCGTGCAGCACCGCGTGGCCGGCGGCGACCACGTAGGAGAGGTCGGGGTCCTTGGTCTTGTTCAGCGGGGTGGGGACGCAGATGGAGACCACGTCGCACTCCTCCAGCCGCGACAGGTCGGAGGTGGCGGTGAGGCGGCCGTCGCGCACGAACGCCCGGACCACCTCGCCCGACACGTCCAGGACGTGGCTCTCCCCGCGGTTGATCCCTTCCACGACCGGGGCGTTGATGTCGAAGCCAAGCACGGGGTAGCCGCTGCGGGCCACCTCCACCGCCAGCGGCAGTCCCACGTAGCCCAGCCCGATCACCCCCGCCGTGGCGATGCGGTCCTCGATGCGCGAAAGCAGTGCGCTCTGTGTGTCCATTCCCGTGAGTATTTCCTGGGTATCGGCGGGCGGCCTCAGAGCCGCGCCCGCAGGCCGAGCGTCGCGCTCAGGTTGGCGACGTCGGACGAGAAGTTCCGGTTGAAGTCGTAGACCCCCTCCATCGCCCCGAACAGCTCCCAGCGGCCGCTGAACAGGAGGGCCTCCGCCCCGAGGCTCTGCATCACGTCGGGCTGCTCGGCCTCGCCGGTGAGCAGGAACTCGCCCCGCTCCTGGCGGACCTCGCGCTTCCAGAAGCCGGTGAAGCGTCCGCCGGGATGGTAGTAGTCGGCCGCCACGACGGACGCGGCGCCGCCGTACGCGGCGGGAGAGCCCAGGATCTGTCCCCGGCTGGTGTGTCCCTGCCGCGCCCAGGCGTGCACGTAGAACGGGGCCTGGAAGCGGGTCCGGTCCAGGTGGGAGGGCTCGGCGTTGAGGAGCTCGCCGCGGAACGCCCAGAGGTGCCGGTCGTCGCGCATCCAGACCTTGCGGAAGCCCAGCGTGTAGGCGGTGTTGTGGTCCGGCTCCAGGAACCAGTCGCGGAGGTTGTGCCGGTGGTCCTCCGTGGCCAGCTCGCCGTACAGCTCCAGCCCGCTCTCGGGGAAGACCCAGCGCGCGAACAGCGCGGCGAGCTGGTTGGAGGCCACCGACCCGCTCGACTCGACGGTGTCCCCGTCCACGATGACGCTGTACAGGTTCGCCTTGAAGAACGTCTCCAGCGGCTTGAAGATCTCCTCGCCCCCGATGCCGCCCTCCGGCCAGGGGAGATGGAAGAACCGGCTGGCGCCGAGCTCCAGCCCCGGGAGGCCCCTGGGGGTGAACACCGCCACCACGCCCGTCCCGAAGCGCACCGCGGAGTCGGGTGAGGTGGAGGCGTAGGGCGACTGCTCCAGCCGTCCCCAGAAGGCACGCCCGTGCACGCGGCCGATCCAGAGGTTCACCGGACGCGAGGTGCCCATGAACCCGTGCACGAACCCGGGCGCGTTGTTCCCCTGGACCAGGGGGTACTCGGCCGCGGGGCCCCAGTACTGGTTCGCCGTGGACAGCCCCAGCGCGACCCCTCCGACGTCGGCGCGGAGCGTGCTCTGCCCCGGGTCGATCCGCGTGTACGCGCCGTCGCCGAAGCGCTGAGGCAGGTCGATCTGCTTCGGCCGGCGCCAGTCGGCGTAGGGGACCTCGGGGGAGAGCTCGTGCTGCTGCAGGTCGAAGTCGGCGTTCTCGGCGCGGAAGGCGATGGGCGCGAGCGTCAGGGTGAGCCAGCGGTAGCGGGCCGTCACCCCGGCCTCCACCGCGGTCGTCAGGCCGCGCCCGGCCCAGACCGCGCCGTCGTTGCCCCCGTGCGGGAACGCCGAGTTGTACACGGCGCGGGTGTGGACGGGGTGGAGGTGGATCTCTCCCCTGCCGGCGCCCGAGCGGAAGTCGTAGCGCGCCGCCCACGGGTGCACCGAGTCGCGCGGCGCCAGCCGGTCCACCTCGGGGACGGAGAAGCCGCGGATCGACCACGGGTAGGGCGCCGACTTCCCGGCGACCTGCAGCGTGCGGAGGTAGGACTCCAGCTCGCCTCCCGAGGCGGCCTCGCCCAGCGTGCTCCCCGCGTCCTGCGCCACCGCCTGTGACCCGAGCGCGGCGAGGAACGTCAGCACGACCAGCGCGCGGAGCGTGAGGGCCGGAGGCATGGACACGGGACGCCCGGTGCCCCCGTCGAACGGTCTGGAACTCATGAACTCGACTGCGTGGGTGCGGCGCGCCGGTCCGGGCGCCGCGGGCGCTCCGAGTATGCGGCGGTTGGACTTATCCGGCGCAGAATGTTATCCTAGGCGGCTCGACTTGTCCACAAGGCGCACGCGAAGGACCCATCACCGGATGACCGGAGAACTCCGATCGGCCCGGGCGCTCGCGCTCGCGGTCCTGCTGCTCCCCGCGGCGCTGCGCGCCCAGGCGCCCGACTCGCTGCCGGCAGGGACGACGGTTGCGCCGCTCCCGTCACTCGGCAGCCTTCCCGAGGACCGCGCACGCGTGCGGCAGCTGTTCGGCCGGGCCCCCGCGGAGGGGTGGCTGATCCGCTCCCCCTCGTCGCTCGACGCGGCGCCCCGGGGCGGTGGTCTCCGGTGGTCGCTGATCCCCCCCGAGACGGAGCTCGCCTGGAACTCCGCCATCCCCTTCTCGCTCAACGACGGCGCCATGTGGGCCGGGCGCGGGCTCAGCGCCCAGGTCACCGCGGGGGTCCGCGTCTCCGCCGGGCCGGTGTCGCTGGTCCTGGCGCCGCAGCTGGTCCACTCCGAGAACCGGGACTTCGACGCCGTGCCCCAGGACTCGCTGGGGCGCAGCGTGTTCTTCCCGCCCTGGTACCTCGGCGAGACCACCGTCGACCTCCCCTTCCGCTTCGGCGACCGGCCGCTGACGCGGCTGGTGCCGGGACAGAGCTCGCTCACGTTGACGGCCGGCCCCGCGGCGTTCGGCGCCGCGACCGAGAACCAGTGGTGGGGGCCCGGGATCCGCAACGCCATCGTGATGAGCGACCACGCGGAGGGCGTTCCCCACCTCTTCCTGCGCACCGCGGCGCCGCTGCGGACGCCGGTGGGGTCGTTCGAGGGGAAGTGGATCGTGGGCGGGCTGGCCGAGTCCCTCTACTTCGACACCGACCCGGAGAACGACTTCCGCTCGCTCAGCGGCGTCGCCGCGACCTTCCGCCCCGCCCCCATCCCGGACCTGACGGTGGGGGTCGCGCGCGTGGTCTACATGAGCACCACCGGAGCCTCCGCGGTCCCCCGCCGCTCGCTGGACGTGTTCCGGCACTGGGGACGCCCGGAGCCGGTCCGGACGCCCGTCCCGGGCGCGCCGGACAGCACGGCCGTGACGCTCGAAGGACCGGGCTTCGACCAGATCCTCTCGGTGTTCGGCCGGATGCTCTTCCCCCGGAGCGGGCTGGAGGTGTACGGGGAGTGGGCGCGCCTGGAGCTGCCGTCCTCGTTCGTTGAGCTCCTGAACCAGCCCGGCCACTCGCAGGGCTTCACGCTCGGGACCCAGTGGGCCCGCCCGCTCTCCGGCGAGCGCTACTTCCGGCTCCAGGCCGAGCTCTCGTACCTGGAGGAGGGGACCACCTTCAACAACCGCGCGGTCCCCTGGTTCTACGTGGGTCCCACGGTCCCGCAGGGCTACACCCACCGCGGCCAGGTCGTGGGCGCCGCGATCGGGCCCGGCGCCTCGTCCCAGTGGCTCGCCGGCGACTACCTGGGCCGGGGGTGGCAGCTCGGCGCGTTCGGCGGCCGCATCCGCTGGGAGAACAACGTCTACTACACGGACTTCGCGGAGTTCGCGGAGGTGGGGCACGACGTCTCGGTCCTGGCCGGCGTCCGCGGGGCGTTCCGGGCGTGGGGGGCGACGTTCTCCGCCGAGGTGGCGCACGAGCTCCGCTACAACTACCTCTTCCAGGGGCCGCCGGGGAACCCGTTCGGGAACGGCGCGACCGACGTCGACAACATGGTCGTGCGGATCGGTGTCGTCCCCGCGCGCTGAGCCGGCCCGCGGCGCCCGGGGGCGCCGCCCTCGGGTCGCGCTCATCCACCCGCAGGACGCGCGCGACGTCCGGACCTGGTCCGGCACCGTCCACTTCTCCAAGGGGGCGATCGACCGCCACGTGGGTCCGGTGGCCGACCTCACGCCCGCCCCCGTCCGCCTCCTCCCGTTCCGGGTCGCCCGCAAGCTGGTGCGGAGCGCCACCGGCAAGGAGTACAGCTACGACCACGAGCCGCTGCTCGCCCGCTGGTACGGGCGATACTTCTCGCGGCTGCTGGCCCGCGAGCGCCCCGACCTGGTGTTCGCGCCGGCGGGGTCGTCGTGCGTGGCCTACCTGGAGACGGACGCTCCGGTGGTGTACTACTCGGACTCCACCTGGCGGATGATCCGGGGCTACTACCCCAACTACACCGACGTGGTGGAGCGCAATGCGCGCGCGGCCGAGGAGATGGAGCGGCGCACGCTGGCGAGGTCGGCGGTCGCGCTCTTCGCCTCCGACTGGGCGGCGGAGTCCGCGGTCCGCGACTACGGCGCCGACCCGGCGCGCGTGCACACCGTCTACATCGGCGCCAACCTCCCCGACCCGCCGCGGCGCGCGGACGTGCTCCCGCGCGCGCCGGGGAGCCCGGTGCGGCTGCTCTTCGTGGGCGTGCTTTGGGAGGTGAAGGGGGGGGAGATCGCCTTCGAGACGCTGCTGCACCTGCGCGCGCTGGGGATCGACGCGGAGCTGACGGTGGTGGGGTGCACTCCCCCGCCCCACGTGCGGCACCCGGCGCTGCGGGTGGTCCCCTTCCTGAACAAGCAGGTCCCGGAGGAGCGCCGGGAGTTCGAGCGGCTCTGGAGGGAGGCCGACTTCTTCGTCCTCCCCTCCCGCTGCGAGTGCGCGGGGGTGGTGTACTGCGAGGCCGCGGCGTACGCGCTCCCGGTGCTCGCCACCCGCACCGGCGGCGTCGCGTCGCTGGTGCGCGAGGGGGTGAACGGCTACACGCTCCCCCCCGAGGCCCGCGGCCCGGCGTACGCCGAGCGGATCGCCGAGGTGCTCGGCGACCCCGGGCGCTACGAGGCGCTCTGCGAAGCCAGCCGGGCGGAGTTCGAGAGCCGGCTGAGCTGGGACGCCTGGGGGCGGCGGGTCAGCGGCGTGCTCGCGGAGCTGGGGATCGGCGCCTAGACCTCCAGGGCGGGCCGGCGGCGCTGGAGGACGGCGCGCTCGGCCGGTTCCAGCACCCGGTACCAGCCGAAGAGCCCGAAGAGGAGGAGCGTGGCGGCGAGGTAGAGGAGCCGCACGCCCAGCCCCTCCAGGACGACCCCCACCCAGTAGAGCGGCGCGGCGAGGGCCACCAGCCGGGCCGTGCTCCAGACCAGCGCGCTCCCGTTCGGGAGGAAGCGCCCCGCCGCGGCGTAGAGCACGGCCGTGTCCACCACCACCCGCAGCACCCACGCCATCGCCACTCCCTCCAGCCCGAACGCGCGCGAGAGGAGCAGGATGGCCGCCGCGTAGAGCGGGAGCTCCACCAGGTGGAGCTTCCCGGTGATGTCCGGCCGGCCCGCCCCCTGGATCAGCGAGAACGGAGCCTGGGCCAGGCAGTTGACGAAGACGCCCACCGCCAGCCAGCGGAGCACACCCGCGCTGTGGCCGGCGAACTCGCTCCCCAGCCAGAGCGTCATCCCCTCCCCCGCCAGCGTGACGATCACCAGCGTCGCCGGGAACATCACCAGGAAGAGGACGCGCACCCCGCGCCCCAGCAGCAGCTCGGTCCGCGTGCGGTCCGTGGCGAAGGTCGCGGCCAGCGCCGGGAAGAGGACGCCGAACATGGCGTTGGGCACCAGCAGGAGCTTGGTGACCAGCTCGTACGGGGTGACGTAGTAGGCGACCGCCGCCATGGAGATCAGCCCGCCGATCAGGAAGCGGTCGAAGTACGTCATCAGCGGGCTGACCACGTTCGACACCGTCATCCACCCGCCGAGCTGCACCAGCCCGCGCACCTGCCCCCACTCCACTGCCATCCGTCGGCGGAGCACGGGGAGGACGTGCAGGCATGCCGCCAGGTATCCCCCCCAGGCCAGGAGCCGCCCCACCACCAGCAGGGCGACCACCGGCACCAGGCTGTGCGAGAAGGGGAGCACCGCCAGCGGGCTCAGGTAGGTGAAGAGCCCGATCGGGACCCGGAGTCCGCTCACCAGCCCGAAGCGCTGGTTGGCCTCCAGGATCCCGGAGAAGCCGGTGGTGCTGATCACCCACGGGAGCGAGAACGCCAGGAGGTAGAAGGCGTACCGGGTCTCCGCCTCGTGCTCCGCGGAGATCTTCAGGACGCCGCCCACGAGCCAGGGCGTCACCAGGGCCAGGGTGGCGGCTCCCGCGAGCCCCAGGAGGAACATCAGGAGGAGCGCCGTCCAGACCAGCGCGGGCAGGTCGCCGGCGTGGCGCGTCCCCAGCCTCTCCGAGACCACCTTCGTGAGCGCCCGCCCCACCCCCATGTCGAAGAGGCTGAAGTACCCCAGGACGACCCAGGCCACCGTCAGGATGCCGAAGCGCTCCGTGCCGAGCCCGCGGATGAGCAGGGGGACCGTGACCAGGGCCACGGCCATGGGGAGCACCCACCCGAGCAGGTTCAGGGCGGAGTTGCGCGCGAGCAGCCGGCTCCCGGTCCGGTCGGCTACGTCCGTCGTCACCGCGACCTGCGCCTGGCCACGAAGCGTCCCTCGAACTTCACGGCCCCCTGCTGCAGGGTGAAGGTGCCGCTCATCGAGTCGCCCTGCACGAAGCCCGAGTGACGCCAGTCGTCCGTGCCGATGCTGAACGCGATGTGCTCGTTGAAGGTGTGGCCGTTGGTGATGGGGTAGGTCTGGAGCGGGCCGCTCAGGAAGCTCAGCTCGCCCCGGCACGTCAGCGTCCCGCCGGAGGTCCGCCCCTCCAGGGTCCGGGTCATGCGGCCGTTGTGGAAGAGCTGCTCGATGTCCAGCTCCAGTCCGGTGACCTCGCAGGGGGCGTCCCCGGCCCGCCCGGCGAGCCGGACGTCCGAGCCCGTGTACGCCCACCGGCCACCCACGGCCTGTGGCACCAGGCCCGGCTCGGTGGGGTCCACCTCGACGTCCGGCGAGCACCCGGCCGCGAGCACGGCGAGCGCGGCCAGCACCGGCGGTACCGCGAGGGAGCGGCGCCCCCCCCGCCGGCGCACACGGCTCCGGAGCTCACTCATCCGGTCCTCCCGGGATCCCGTAGAACCCGATGAACTCGGTGGGCCGGCTGTCCTCCACCGTGCGCAGCCGGAGCCCCCGGAGCACCACGGCCTCTCCGCGGGGCTCCGGGAGGTGCGCGATCAGGTCGCCGACCACCTCTCCCGACGCCAGCGGCGCCGCCGCGAGCGACACCGTCCCGTGGGAGTCGGTCGTGGTGAAGTACGGGTCGGGATACAGCGGGACGCCGCCGGTGCGGCGGAACTCGACCCGCACGCCCGCCGCCGCCTCGCGGTTGCGCTGCCAGTACAGCATGGCGCTGTACGGCAGGCCGTACCCAATGGGCACGGGGATGATGGAATCGAGCCGGGGGATGGTGAAGGTGGACAGCCGGAGCCCGCGGACCACGTACGGCTCGTAGGGGGGGAGCAGCCGCACCGTGAGGTCGCCGACCACCTCGCCGTTGGTCGTGGTCTGCGGCCGCAGGTCGAAGCGCCCGAGCGAGTCGGACTTCACGACGAACGTCTCCGGGATGATGCGGATCCCCCCCGTGCGGCGGAACTCGACCTCCATCCCCTTCGCAGGCGGCCGCCCGTTGTTGCGGTGGAAGAGCTCGCCCTTGTACGCGAAGAACGGATACTGCACCATCCAGGTGCCGAGCAGCCGGAGCTCCCCCGGCGCGCGTGCCGTGGTCATGGAGACGTTCTCGATCGTCACGGGCGCGATCGGCGCGGGCGGGTGGAAGACGAGCCTCCCGACGACCGTACCCTCGTCCGCGGCCCTTCCCTCCAGGACGAACCGGCCGGCGGAGTCGCTCACCGCGGTGAGCGTCGGGTCGTCGAGCGACACGCCGCCGGTGCGCACGAACTCCACCGGCACCCCCCGGGCGGGGTAGTCGGGGAACAGCGTGGTCACGGTGCCGGTGTACCGCACCTGCGGAGCCACGCAGGTGCCGACCCCGGCGCAGGGATCGCAGGCCGCGGTGGCCGCGAGTACGAGCAGCGAGAGCCAGCGATGCATCGAATCCGCAGGGAAGATACACGGGGAGTCCGCCGCCGGATCGTGAGTTCCGGCAGCGGAAGAGGCCACGAATCTAAGCCCAAACCCGCATGGTGTCGAGGCATGCACGCCGCCGGGGAGACGCGCCGCCCGGGTTCCGGGCCCGGTGAATGACGAACGGTCCGACTCCGCCGCCACAACCGGCCCGCCCGGGGGACCGGAGGTTGCGGAGGTTGCTCATCTCCTTACATTTCTGCGCCATCCAGCGACCGTCCACAGTGCGGCACCTCCGGCGAGCGGCATGAAGAGCCCCCTGGTCTCGATCATCACCCCTGCGTACAACCAGAGCCGCTACATCGCGGCCTGCGTCGAGAGCGTCCTCGCGCAGGGGTACGGGAACTGGGAGCAGATCGTGGTGGACGACGGCTCCACCGACGGCACGCCGGACGTCGTGGAGGGCTACGCAGACCCCCGCGTCCGCTGCATCCGCCTGCCGCACCGGGGGCTCGCCTCCCTCGCCGAGACGTACAACACCGGGCTCGCCGCCTCCCGGGGCGAGCTGGTGGCCGTGCTGGAGGGCGACGACCTCTGGCCCGCCGACAAGCTGGCGCTGCAGGTGCGGGCGTTCGACGATCCGGGTGTGTTCCTGAGCTGGGGGCGCGGCACCCTGGTGGACGAGGACGGGCGCCGGTGCGGCGACCGGGTCGCGGTCCGCACCCGGCGCGCCGTGAAGCTCTTCGACCACGCGGACCTCTTCCGCCGCCTCACCCGGGTCAACCTGCTCACCCCCACGGTGACGGTGATGGTGCGGAGAGCCGCGCTGGAGGAGGTGGGAGGGTTCCGGCAGAGCGGCTCCACCCTTTTCGTGGACCTGCCGACCTGGCTCTGGATGGCGGCGACCAGCCGTGGACACGCCTGCTTCCTGAACGAGGAGCTGGGACACTACCGGATCCACCGGCGGCAGACGACGCAGGAGCACGGAAACAGGATGGACGCCGAGCACCTGCAGGTGGTGCTGGAGCTGGAGCGCCGCCTCGATCCGGCTACGCTCCGCGCGCTCGGGTGGGACTCGGGGGTGCGGAACCGGGCGGTCGTTGCCGGGCTCATCGCGGCCGGGATGGGAGAGCTGGGCCACCGCAGGTTCCACGCGGCGCGCGGGTCCTTCGCGGAGGCGCTGGCCGAGGCAGGGGCGGCGTCGGACCGCGTCCGCGCCGCCCTGGGCGTCGTCTCGGCCGTGTCGCGCGTGAACTTCCTGCGGGCCGCCTACGCCACGCGCGACTTCACGGCCGCCGCCGCCGCGCGGCTGTTCAGGACCCGCGACCGCGGCGCCGG
>DATABU010000087.1:0-3027 GCA_036259415.1 Longimicrobiaceae bacterium | reverse complement strand
TCCCGGGTGCGCGAGGATCGCGGCCTCCACCTCCCCCGGCTCGATGCGGAAGCCGCGCACCTTCACCTGCGCGTCCGTGCGCCCCAGGAACTCCAGCGTCCCGTCCCGCCGCCAGCGCGCCCGGTCGCCGGTGCGGTAGAGGCGGGCTCCCGCCTCCCCGCCGAACGGGTCGGGGACGAAGCGCTCCGCCGTCATCCCGGGCCGGCCCAGGTAGCCGCGCGCCACCCCGGCCCCGCCCACGTACAGCTCCCCGGCGACGCCGGCCGGGACGGGCTCGCCCGCCGCGTCCAGCACGTACGTCCGCGCGTTCGCCAGCGGCCGCCCAAGGACGCTGCCGGCCGGCCGCTCGTCCTCTCCCACGAGGTGCGCCGACGCGAGCACCGTCGCCTCGGTGGGGCCGTAGAGCACCCGCACCGCGGCGCGGGGAAAGGCGGCGCGGACCTCCGCGAGCAGGTCGGGCGGCACCGCGTCGCCGCCGACGAAGACGCGCCGCATCCCCCGCAGCGGCCCCGCCTCCGAGGCCGCGACGGCCGCCGCCACCTGCCGCATCAGCGCGGGGACGGCGTGCACCGCCGTGGCCCCGCGGAGCCCCTCGACCAGGCGGGGGACGTCCAGCACCTCCTCCTTCGACACGACGCGGACGGCGCCCCCGGCCAGCAGCGGCGCCAGCGCCTCGAACCCCCAGATGTCGAACGCGTACGGCGCCAGCACGGGAACCACGTCGCCCGCCTCGAAGCCGAACCCGTCGCGCGCCGCGCGCAGCAGGTTGGCGAAGGAGCGGTGCGTGACCTCGACGCCCTTGGGCTGCCCGGTGGAGCCCGAGGTGTAGACGACGTAGGCGAGCGAGTCGGGCCCGGAGCCGTGCTCCCCCTCGCCCCCTCCCGGGGAGAGGGGGCCGGGGGGAGAGGGGGTCCCGTCGACCGGCACGACCTCGCCCCCGAACTCCGGCAGCGCCGCCGCAGCCGGCCCCGCCGCCACGACCAGCGAGACGCCCGCGTCCTCCAGCACGAAGCGCAGGCGCTCCGCGGGGTAGGCCGGGTCGAGGGGGACGTAGGCCCCGCCCGCGCGGAGCACACCCAGCACGGCGACCGGGATCTCCGGCCCGCGCTCCAGGCAGATGCCGACGCGGGACTCTGGTCCGACGCCGCGCTCCCGGAGCGCGCGCGCCAGTATCCCCGAACGGCGGTCCAGCTCGCCGTAGGTGAGCGTCCCGTCCGGACCGAGCACGGCGGGGGCGTCCGGCGAGCGGGCCGCCTGCTCCGCGAACAGCTCGTGGACCCGGGCGCCGGGGAAGGCGCGGGCGGAGTCGTTCCAGCCGCGGAGGACGCGGGTCCGCTCCTCCGCGTCCATCAGCGGCAGCGCGGAGAGGCGCGCGCCGGGGGCGCGGACGATCCCCTCCAGGAGGATGCGGAAGCGCTCCGCCATCCGCTCCACCGTCGCGGCGTCGAACAGCTCGGTGGAGTACTCCCAGGCGACGGCCAGGTGGTCGCCCGCGTCGAACGCCTCCACGGAGAGGTCGAACTTCGCCGCGCCCGGGTCCACCGGGACGGAGCGGACTGCCAGGCCGGGGAACACCGGCTCCGCCCCCCCCGCGTGCAGCGCGAACATCGCCTGGAAGACCGGCGAGATCCCCGGGAGGCGCTCCACGCGCAGCTCCTCCACCAGCCGCTCGAAGGGGACCTCCGCGTGGGCCTGGGCCTCCAGCATCCCCTCCCGCACGGCGGCGAGGTGCCGGCGGAAGGCGGGGTCCCCGGACAGGTCGGCGCGGACCGGGAGGGTGTTGACGAAGAAGCCGACCAGCCCCTCCAGCTCGGGGCGGTCGCGCCCCGCCACCGGCGTGCCCACCACGACGTCGCCCTGCCCGGCGTGCTTCGCCAGGAGGAGCTGGAAGGCCGCCAGCAGCAGCATGAAGGGCGTCGCGTTCTCGCGCCGGGCCAGCTCCCGCAGCTCCGCCGAGAGCGGGCCGGGGAGCCCGGCGCGGAAGGTCGCCCCGGCCCGCGTCGGCGCGGACGGGCGGGGGCGGTCCGCCGGGAGCTCCAGCAGCGTGGGGGCCCCGGCCAGCCGCTCGCGCCAGAAGGCGACCTGCCGCTCAAGCGCCTCCCCGGCGAGGTGCTTCCGCTGCCAGACGGCGTAGTCGGCGTACTGCAGCGAGGGCTCGGGGAGCGGGGACGGGCGCCCCTCCGCGAACGCCGCGTAGAGCGCCGCCAGCTCCCGGAAGAACACTCCCATGCTCCAGCCGTCGGTGACGACGTGGTGCATGACGAGCACGAGCAGGTGCTCGCGCTCGTCCACCCGCAGGAGCGTGGCGCGGAAGAGCGGGCCCGCCGCCAGGTCGAAGGGGCGCGCCGCCTCCTCCCGCGCCAGCCGCGCGGCGACGGCGCCGCGCTCGTCGCGGGTGGCGCCGGCCACTGGGACCGGCGGTAGCCGCAGCTCCCCGGCGGGCGCCACCACCTGCGCAGGCTCCCCGGCCGCGGTGGTGAGCACGGTCCGCAGCGAGGCGTGCCGGCGCACCACCTCCCCCAGCGCGCGCTCCAGGGCGTCGGCGCGCAGGTCGCCCTCCAGGCGGAGCACGCGGGCCAGGTTGTACGCCGACGACCCCGGCTCCAGGCGGTCCAGGAGCCAGAGCCGCTGCTGCGCGAAGGAGAGGGGGAAGACGCGGGACTCCGCCGCCCGCTGGCGGAGCATCTCCGCGAGCAGGCGGCGACGCTCCGCAGCGGCGTCCCGGGGCGCCTGCGTGCTCATGCTCCGATCGGGTTGTCGGTGGAGAGGCCGGCGAGCAGGCGCTCGATCTCGGCGTCGGACAGCTCGTCGATCCGCTCCAGCAGCTCGCCCTCCAGCCCGGAGGACGCGGCGGTGATCGCGGGCTCCGGGGCGGCCGCGGCCTCTTCCGCCGGACCGGGGAGGAGGGCGGCCAGCGCGGCGACGGTCGGGTGCTCGAAGACCGCCCGCAGCGGCAGCGCCGCCCCCAGCGCCTGCCGCACCCGCGAGACCACCTGCGTCGCCAGCAGGCTGTGCCCCCCCAGCTCG
>DATABU010000086.1:0-2490 GCA_036259415.1 Longimicrobiaceae bacterium | reverse complement strand
CAGCAGCGAGGCCCGCAGGAGCGGACCCGCCGCCAGGTCGAAGGGCCGCAGCGCCTCCTCGGCCGCGAGGCGCTCCGCCTCGCGCAGGTCGCGGACGTCGTGCTGCGCCAGCGCGACCGGGGCGGGGGAGTGGATCACCTGCACCGGGGCGCCGCCCTGCTCGACGAACGTCGTCCGCAGCGTCTCGTGCCGCTCCACCAGCGCGTCCAGGCTCCGCCGCAGCGCCGCCGTGTCCAGCACACCCCGCAGCCGCAGCGCGGCCGGCATGTTGTAGGCGGCGCTGCCGGGCTCCAGCCGGTCCACCAGCCAGAGGCGCTGCTGCGCGAAGGAGAGCGGCAGCGCCCCCTCGCGCGGGACCCGCACGATGGGCGGGGCGGCCCCTGCCCCGGCGCTGCGCAGCGCATCGACACGCCCGGCCAGCGCGGCCACGCTCTGCGCCTCGAAGAGCGTCCGCAGCGGCAGCTCGATCCCGAACGCCTGCCGCGTCCGCGCGACGACCTGCGTCGCCAGCAGCGAGTGCCCGCCCAGCGCGAAGAAGTTGGCCTCGGCGCTGACCTGCTCCACGCGCAGCACCTCCGCCCAGATCCCCGCCAGCACCTCCTCCGTCGCCGTGCGCGGGGCGACGTAGCCCTCCGCGCTCCACTCGGGCGCCGGGAGCGCGCGCCGGTCCACCTTCCCGCTCACGCTCAGCGGCAGCTGGTCGAGCCTGACGAAGGCGCCCGGGACCATGTACTCCGGCAGCCGCGCCGCCACGTGCGCCCGCAGCTCCGCGGCCGAGACCTCCGCTCCCTCCTGCGCGACGACGTAGGCCACCAGGCGCTGCACGTCGGCGCGCACGAGCACGGTTGCCTCGCGCACGGCGGGGTGCGCGCGCAGCGTCGCCTCGACCTCGCCCGGCTCGATGCGGAAGCCGCGCAGCTTCACCTGCGTGTCCATGCGCCCCAGGAACTCCACCGTCCCGTCAAGGAGCCAGCGCGCGCGGTCGCCCGAGCGGTACAGCCGTGCACCGCGCCGGCCCGAGAACGGGTCGGGGACGAAGCGATCCGCGCTCAGCTCCGGCCGGCCCAGGTAGCCGCGCGCCACGCCCTCCCCGCCGATGAACAGCTCGCCGGGCACACCCGCGGGCACCGGCTCCGCGGCGCGGTCCAGCACGTAGAGCTGCACGTTCCCCGTGGGCCGCCCCAGGGGCAGGCTCGCGCGTCCGCCCGCGTCCTCGCCCGCCGCCAGCCAGAGCGCGGCCGAGGTGCAGGCCGTCTCCGTCAGCCCGAAGACGTGCACCAGCGGGGTGCGCAGCTCCGCCCACTCGCTCAGCCGCTCCGGCGGGACGCGCTCGCCGCCCACGCGCACGAAGCGCACGCTCTGCGGCACGCCCCGCCCGCTCTCGCGCAGCTCGCGGACCCACTCGGCCCAGAAGGCGGTGGGGAGCTCGAAGCTGGTGATCCCCTCGCGCTCGATGGTGGCGCACAGCGCCCCGGGCGCGAACAGCTCCTCGCGCGAGAGCACCACGGCGGCGCCGGTGGTCCAGGCGGTGAAGATCTCCTCCACGGAGACGTCGAAGCTCAGCGAGGCGAACTGCAGCAGCCGGTCGTCGGCGCGCAGCGCCAGGCGGGCGGCCATGTCGGTGGCCAGGTTGACCACGGCGCGGTGCGGCACCGCCACGCCCTTGGGGGTGCCGGTCGAGCCCGAGGTGTAGATGACGTACGCCAGGTTCTCCGGCCCGACGCCGCTCTCGGGCGCCTGCGAGGGCAGGTCGGCCAGCTCGGCGTCCAGGCCGTCGAGCGCCAGGACGGGCACACCGGCGCCCGAGAAGCGCGCGGCGAGGTGCGCCTGCGTCAGCAGGAGCGCCGCGCCGGAATCGGCCAGGGTGTAGGCCCGGCGCTCGGCGGGGTAGGCGGGGTCGAGGGGGACGTAGGCGCCGCCGGCCCGGAGCACGGCGAGGACGCCCAGGGCCATCTCGAAGCCCTTCTCCACGCTGATGCCGACGCGGACCTCGGGGCCCACGCCCAGCCCGACCAGGTGGTGCGCGAGCCGGTTGGCCCGCGCGTCCAGCTCGGCGTACGAGAGGGTGCGGCCCTCGAAGGCCACGGCGGGCGCATCCGGGGTCCGCGCGGCCTGCTCGGCGATCAGCTCGTGGACGCAGCGCTCGCGCGGGAACGCCTGCGAGGTGGCGTTCCACGCCTCCAGCACCTGGATCCGCTCGGCCCCGCGCAGCAGCGGCACCTCGGAGGCGCGGCGCGCGGGCTCGGCGGCCAGCGCCTCCAGCAGGACCCCCAGGTGCCCCGCCATGCGCGCGACCGTCTCCGCCTCGAACAGCTCGCGCCGGTACTCCAGCGTGCCGGCCAGCGCCTCCCCTTCATCCTGGAAGGTCAGCTCCAGGTCGAACTTGGCGACGCCCGCGCCCGCGCCGAAGGGCTCCACGGCCAGGTCGCCCAGCGCCAGGGCACCCCGCCCGGTGGAGCGCTCCAGGGCGAAGAGCACCTGGAAGAGCGG
>DATABU010000085.1:0-8580 GCA_036259415.1 Longimicrobiaceae bacterium | reverse complement strand
CGGGACGGGACGGCCGGGCTGGCCGCGGCCCGCCGGCTGCGCCCGGTGGCCGGCGTGCTCGACATCGCGCTGCCCGGGCTGACCGGCACCGAGATCTGCCGGCGGCTGCGCGAGGCCGGCGACTGGACCCCGGTCATCTTCCTCACCGCCCGGGACGACGAGGTCGACCGGGTCGTCGGCCTGGAACTGGGCGCGGACGACTACGTCACCAAGCCGTTCAGCCTGCTGGAGCTGCTCGCCCGCGTGGAGGCGCTCCTGCGCCGCAGCGGCGGCCGCGCCGCCGCCCCCGCGGCCGGGCTCCTCCGCTTCGGCGAGGTGGAGGTGGACCCCGGCGCCCGCGTCGTGCGCCGCGCAGGCGCGCCGGTGCAGCTCCCCCCGCGCGCCTTCGACCTGCTCCTGGCGCTCCACGCCCGCGACGGGCGCGTCGCCAGCCGGCACGAGCTGCTCACCGAGGTGTGGGGGTACCGCGCCGCCGTCCCCACGCGCACCGTGGACATCCACGTCGCGGAGCTGCGCCGCAAGCTGGAGCGCGACCCCGCCGCCCCAGAGCACATCCTCACCGTCTGGAAGCGCGGGTACAGGCTGCAGCGCTGAGAGGGTAGGACGGATCGGGTATGGGCGTGCCCCTCGCTGGCGCTCGGGTCGGGCTGCGGCTCCGTAAGCGGGCACACTACGCCCGCTAACGGAGGCGAGCCCCGGGAAACTGCCCCCGGGTCTCGCCGCTTCGCGCTCGCATCCCTCACGCAGGCTCCCAGCCGGGGGCAGGTCTGCTCGCCGTCCGATACGCGGATCCCGCGTCAGGGGCCGATGCGTACCATCGACTCCAGCACCTCGGGCTTCCGCCCGGAGAAGAGGGCGCGCAGCGACTCCCAGGGGCCGCGGCGGCGCCGGAGGACCACGACCAGGTCGCCCTTCGGGGCGGGGACGTCCTCCAGGGTGACGAAGTGCACGTCGCCCAGGGGGTCGGGGACGGGGACGGCGAGGGTGCGGCCCTCCCACTCGATGGAGACCGCAGCGCCCGGAGGCGCGTCCCCGGGGCGGATCTCGCGCTCCAGGAACACGTCGCCGCTCACCTCCCAGGCGCCGGGGCCCAGCGGCTCGCCGGAGCGGAAGAAGAGCGGCTCGAAGGGCGCCCCCTCGCGGCGGGCGAAGTTCTGGTCGTCCGCGTAGTCGCGGACCTCCAGGTCGTCCTCCAGCGCCAGCGACTCCAGGTGGTGGCGCACCTCGTGGGTGACGGTCTCGAAGATCTCCTCCTCCCAGTCCCACTCCTCCTCCATGCGGGAGAGGCGCAGGAAGGAGCCGTAGTACAGCACCACGACGGAGCGCACCTCCCCCGCCCCGCCCCACTCGGTGGGGTAGGTCTCGGTGAGGCACTCGCCCAGCGTGTAGACCTCCGGCAGCTCGGGGTGCGCCACGGCGCGGCGCTCCACCGCCAGCCCGTCCACCCCCTCCCGGTACTCGGGGGGGATGCCGTCGAACACCTCGTGCGCCCGCCGCTCGAACTCCGCGAAGGTCACGGCGCCGGGACGAGCCGCGCTGCCCAGAGGCCGGAGTTCAGGTCGGCGGCGTAGACGAGGTCGCCGTGCGGCTGCACCTCCAGCGTGAAGGGGAGGCCGGCACGGAAGCCGCGCCCGTCCTCGGTGACCAGCGCGGCCAGCTCCCGTCCCTGCGAGCGCAGCTCGCCCCGCAGCTCGCCGGACACGTCCAGCGCGCGCAGGCCGCCGTTGTGGAAGGCGGCGTAGAGGGTGTCGCCGCGCACGGCGAGCGCCGCCACGCCCGCGCCCGGCACCTCCCAGCGCGCCACCTCCACCGGGGCGGAGGGGCGGCTCACGTCCAGCACGTGCACCCGGCCGGCGGTCTCCACCGGGCGGTTCAGGTCCAGGCTCCCGGGGAAGATCTTGTCGCCGACGAACACGTACGCCCTGCCGGCGCGGTTGGTGTGGGGCACGGCCGTGCTGGTGTTCCCGATCTCCCGGCCGTCCCGCTCGGTGCGGTAGAGGAAGCGGCCCACCAGGGCGGGCCGCTCCGGCGAGCCGCCCTCCACGCCCTTCCCCACGTCCAGGATCACCAGCCCGTCGTCCCAGTACGACAGGTACGCCAGCCCGTCGCGGACCGCCACGTCCTGCAGGTGCCTGTCGGGGCGGTCCCTGAGGCCCCAGCGCCCCACCTCGCGGGGGTCGGCGGGGTCGGAGAGGTCGATGACGTGCATGTCCGCGGTCCCCGCGTTCACCACGTACGCGTGCCGGCCGTCGATGGCCGCGTTCAGCACCCCGCCGGTGACCGTCTCGAAGTAGTCCGCCGCGATCCGGGGGTGGGCGGGGTCGGCCAGGTCCAGGACCACCATCCCGTCGCGCCGGCTCCGCGACTGCTGCCGGGTGGCGACCGCGAGCGTCCCCTCCGCGTTCACGGCCACGTCGGCGACCACGCGCGCGTCCACCGCCACCGAGTCCACCAGCGTCGGCCGCGCGGGGTCGCCCAGGTCCCAGACGTACACCCGCTCGCCGCGGCACCCGGAGCACGCGCCGAGCGTGCCGGTCAGGGCGTAGTCGCGGCCGTCGCGCCCGCGGTAGACGGCCAGGCCGGTGGTGCGGGTGCCCACCGCGGCGCGCCCCACCGTCTCCCAGCGGGCGGGGGGCGCCTCCCCCTGCGCGGCGGCGGGCGGGGCGCAGGCCAGTGCGGCGAGCGCGGCGGCGGCGAGCGAGCGCGTGGCGCGCATGGGTCCTCCGGGCGGCGGGGTCAGGGGATGGAGGGCGGCATGCCGCCCGGGGGCGCCTCGCCGCGGGGCTCCACCACGGTGCGGCGGGACATCCAGCCGTTCAGGGCCAGGAAGCAGCCGATGGCGATGACCCACTGCACCACCAGCGTCCCCACGTTGAAGGGCGAGAAGGGGGTGAAGGTGGCCGCGAGGTCGGCGGGGTCAACCGCCTGGTACAGCCACCACCCCATCAGCACGACGGCCTGCACGAGCACCAGGTACATCAGGACGTCCCACCAGCGGCCCACGTGCATCACCCCCGGCTGGTCGTTCACGAACTGCGCCCGGAAGCGGGCCGCGCCGTGGCGGACCACGGCGAAGGCGAAGAAGAAGCCGGAGAGCATCAGCCCCACGCCCCAGACGAAGTCCTGGTTGTCGAACACCGCCATGGAGAGCGCGGAGGGGATCCCCAGCAGGAAGCCGACGCCTCCCACGATGCGGATGGCCCGGGGGCGTTCGGCCCCGCCGTCCACCAGCACCCGCGTCGCCAGCTCGATCATGGAGATCAGCGAGGTGATGGCCGCGAAGGCGAGCGCCAGGAAGAAGACGCCGGTCAGCACCCGTCCCAGCGGGAGGGTGTCGAAGATCTGCGGCACCCAGATGAAGGTGAGCCCGTTGTTGCCGCTCCCCAGCACCGCCTCGGCCACGCTGCGCCCCTCCAGCCCGCCGGTGGCGCGGGCGATCTCCAGCCGGGTCTCCACCGGGAGCGCCTGGTTGGCGAAGAAGCCGCGCGCGGAGTCGGCGTGCAGGCTCACGCCCAGCCGAGACACGGCCTCCGCGGCGCCCGGCTCGCCGAGGCGCGACTCCAGCTCTGCCTGCAGCCCCGGGTAGGCGGTGAGCGCCTGCTCGAAGCCCGCGGGCGTCTGCGAGATGCGCTCCGCCAGCGCCGGCCCCACGGAGAACACGGTGCAGATCACCATGATCCCCGCCGTGATGCTCACGGTGTTGTTGCCGATCCCCAGGATGAAGGCGTTGGAGGTGGTGTTCTCCTGCTGCCGCGCGTACACGGCGTAGGTGAGCGCCAGCCCCCACCCCGCGCCGGTGTCCCACGCGTTCTGCGTGAGCGCCTCCAGCCAGATGCGCGCGTTCCCCAGCTGCGAGAAGTCGGGGGTGAAGAGGAAGGCCAGCCCGTCCGACGCCCCCGGCAGCGTGACCGCGCGGACGGCGAGCAGGACCACCAGGACGAAGAGCGACGGAAGGAGCAGGTTGGTGACCCGCTGGATCCCCCTCACCCCCCGCGAGACCACCCACACCCCGAAGCCCATGGCGAGGGCGTGGGTGAGCACCGCCACCCAGCTCTCCGGGTAGCGCGCCCAGAGCGCGCCGGGGATCTCCCCCTGGAGTTCCCCCGCGGCCGCCGCCCAGAAGTAGCGCAGCGTCCACCCCGCGACGACGGAGTAGTAGAACATGATGGCCGTGGCGCACCAGGCCACCCACGCCCCCATCCAGGCGTACCGCCGCCCCAGCAGCTTCGAGAACGCCCCGACCGGCCCGTAGCGGGTCCCCTTCCCCAGCGAGAACTCCACGATCAAGAGGGGGATGGACCATGCGAACAGGAAGATGATCCAGGGGATCAGGAAGGTGCCGCCGCCGTTCGCCGCCGCGATGCGGGGAAAGCGCCAGATGTTGCCCGTACCCACCGCCATGCTGAGCATGGCGAGCAGCATCGCGGCGCGCGAGGTGAAGGTCTGCTGCGTGTTCTCGGCCAAGGGCGCCGTCCCGTCGGAAGGGTGGGGGTAGCAGGAGAAGGTAAGCCAGCCGATTCAGCCACCGAGGCCCGCGTGAGGGATGCGAGCCCGGAGGGGCGAGACCCGGGGGCAGTTTCCCGGGGCTCGCCTCCGTTGGCCGGCGTTGTTTGCCGGCCTACGGAGCCGCAGGCCGACCCGAGCGCCAGCGAGGGGCACGCCCGAACCCGCCGTTCAAAGCGCCCCGATCGCCCGACGAATCCGCTCGATCTGGCGCAGGTGCAGCAGGTCGTGCGCGGCCACCAGCCGCACCCCCTGCCGCACGCTCTCCGGCCCGCGCTCGGAGTGGACCCCGGCCCGGTCCAGCTGCTCGTCGTCCAGGGTGCGTAGCCAGCGCAGGTTGGCGGTCCGCAGCGCCCGGTGCTGCTCCAGCGCGGCGGGGAGCTCCGCGTCGTGGTAGCCCAGCGACCGCGCCCAGGCGTCCTGGTCGTACCCCTCGACGGCGCACCCCGGCTCCGCGACGATCCTCCGCAGCCGGTAGCCGTACACCAGCTCCGTGTCGGCCAGGTGCTTCACCACTTCGACCACCGACCACTTCCCGGGCGCCTCGGGGACCCGCAGCGCGGCGTCGTCCAGCCCGGCCACGGCTGCGGCCAGGCGGGCGGGCTGCGCCTCCCACACCTCCCACGGGTCGCGGGCGCCCAGGATGCCGAGGAGCTCCGCGACATACTCCGCCGCAGCGTCGCGCGCCGAGGAGAACGGGTTGGAGAGCAGCGTCATCGCGCCCTCACTTCAGCCGCTCGGCCAGGTACTCGGGGACCCGGTCCTGCTCGATGCGCACCTGCTCCATGGTGTCGCGGTCGCGCAGGGTGACGGTGCCGGACTCCATGGTCTCGCCGTCCACGGTGATCCCGAACGGGGTCCCGGCCTCGTCCTGGCGGCGGTAGCGCCGGCCGATGGCGCCGGACTCGTCGTAGAAGCTGGGGATGCCGCGGCGCCGCAGGTCCTCGTGGATGGCGGTGGCGCGCTCGGGCATCCCGTCCTTCTTCACCAGCGGGAACACGCCCGCCTTGATGGGCGCCAGCGAGGGCTTGATCCCCAGCACCACGCGCGTTTCCCCTTCCACCTCCTCCTCGCGGTAGGCGTCGAAGAGCACCGCCAGCGTGATGCGGTCGGCGCCCACGGAGGTCTCGATGATGTAGGGGAGGTAGCGCTCGTTCCTGGCCGGGTCGATGTACTCCAGCCGCTTCCCCGAGTACTCCTGGTGCCGCCGCAGGTCGAAGTCGGTGCGGTTGTGGATCCCCTCCACCTCGCCCCAGCCGCCCTCGCCGATGGTGCCGCCGAAGCGGAACTCCACGTCGCCGGCCGCGCTGGCGTAGTGGGCCAGCTTCTCGTGCGGGTGGTAGCGGAGCCGGTCGGGGGAGAGCCCCAGCGTCTCGCGGTGCCACTGGAAGCGGCGCTCCTTCCAGTACTCGAACCACTCGCTGTCCTCGCCCGGCTTGACGAAGTACTGCATCTCCATCTGCTCGAACTCGCGCGTCCGGAAGGTGAAGTTCCCGGGGGTGATCTCGTTCCGGAACGCCTTGCCGACCTGCGCGATCCCGAAGGGGACCTTCTGGCGGGCGGAGGTCTGGACGTTGAGGAAGTTGACGAAGATCCCCTGCGCGGTCTCGGGGCGCAGGTACACGGTGGCCGCGGCGTCCTCCACCGGCCCCATGAAGGTCTTGAACATCAGGTTGAACTGGCGCGGCTCCGACCACTTCCCCGTCACCCCGCACGACGGGCACTGGACGGCCGCGGGGTCGGTGGTCCCCGCCTGCTCCTGGAGGGTGTCCTCGCGGAAGCGGCGGTGGCAGTTGAGGCACTCCACCAGGGGGTCGCTGAACTCGGCCACGTGGCCGGACGCCTCCCAGACGCGCGGGTGCATGAGGATGGCCGCGTCCAGCCCCTCGACGTCGTCGCGCTCGTGCACCATGCTGCGCCACCAGGCGTCCTTGACGTTGCGCTTCAGCTCCACGCCCAGCGGGCCGTAGTCCCAGACGGAGCCGGTGCCGCCGTAGATCTCGGAGGATTGGAAGACGTAGCCCCGCCGCTTGCAGAGCGAGACGAGCTTGTCCATCACATCGGTGTCGGCCATGACTTGCCTGGTCGGGACATGGAGTTGCACGGGGCGGCGCCCGCTGGTGCCGTTTTCCGGGACCGGGCATATTAGCGGGGGGTCAATCGCGAGGCAAATCGCCTCTCCGCCGCGGAACGGCCCCGGTACGATCGCCACGAGCCAGGAGGTGCGGCATGCCATTCAGTCTCGCCCGCCGCGGCCCTGCGCGCCATCGCCGCTGGTGCGCCTCGCGCTGGTCGCCCGCCGTGTTCGTCGCCGACGCGGCGGACCGGACCCGCACCCGCGCCGAGCGGAAGACGCGCGCTGTGGACGCGGCCAAGCGCTACGTGGAGCGGCACCTGCACGAGCCGCTGGAGGTGGGGCGGCTGTCGCGCGAGGCGAAGCTGGCGAAGCACCACTTCTCCCGCGTCTTCCGCGAGGTGGAGGGGGTGTCGCCCTGGAAGTACGTGCGGGGGCGGCGCGTGGAGCTGGCGCGGACGCTGCTCGACCGCGGGCTGCCGCTCTCGGAGGTGGCGTACCGCGCGGGCTTCGCCGACCAGAGCCACCTCACCCGCGCCTTCAAGGAGGCCACCGGGCGCACCCCCGGCGAGTACCGCCGGGAGCGCACGAATCTTCAAGACGGCCCCGGTTGACCCGCGCCACCTTCCCTCCAGTCCCGAACCACCCACCGGACCGGAGGCGAACGTGAGCGACGAGCAGCAGGGCAGCGGCGTCCAGACCCCCACCACCGTCACCGACTCCCTCAAGGAGCGGCTCTTCCGGGCGCGCACTCTGGTCATCAGCGGCGAGGTCAACCAGCAGCTGGCGGCGCACGTCATCGCGCAGCTGCTGGCGCTCGCCGCGGACGGCGACGACCCCATCCAGATCTTCATCAACTCGCAGGGCGGCCACGTGGAGTCCGGCGACACCATCCACGACGTGGTCCGCTTCGTCCGGCCGCGGGTGCGGATGGTGGGGACCGGCTGGGTGGCGAGCGCCGGGGCGCTGATCTACGTGTCGGTGCCGCGCGAGGACCGCTTCTGCCTCCCCAACACCCGCTTCCTCCTGCACCAGCCGGCCGGCGGCACGGGCGGCACCGCCAGCGACATCGAGATCGAGGCGGCGGAGATCCTCAAGATGCGTGAGCGCATCAACCGCATCTTCTCCCGCGCCACCGGGCAGCCCATCGAGCGCATCGAGAAGGACACCCACCGCAACTTCTGGCTGGACGCGGAGGGGGCGCTGGAGTACGGGCTGGTGGGGCGGATCGTGGAGCGCGCCGGGGAGGTGGAGGCGGCGTAGGCCGGGCGGCCCGCCGGCTTGCCGGGCGGGGGGTGCCGCAGGTAAGTTGCCGCTCCTCGTGGATTCCCACCCGCCCTCCTTCCCGGAGCCAGCCATGCTCAGGCAGCTTTCCCTCGCGGCCGCGGCCGCCGCCGCGTTCGTCGCCCTCCCCGGCACCGCCCACGCGCAGGACTTCCGCGCCACCGTGGTCGCCCAGCTCGACGCCGCCGCGCGCCCCGTGACGGGGAACGGCTTCCGCGCCGACCCCGGCGTGTTCAGCCGCGACGTGGTGGTGGGCGCGCTGGCGAAGGGGACCAGCTCGTTCCAGGAGATCAACCTTCAGGCCGGGGCGAGCTACTTCATCGCCGCGGCGTGCGACGAGGACTGCTCCGACATGGACCTGCGCCTCTTCGCCTCGGACAGCGACGAGGCGCTGGCGGAGGACACCAAGGAGGACGACTACCCGATGATCACGTTCACCGCGCCGAAGACGGGGCGGTACATGCTGGCCGTGGACATGGCGGCGTGCGGGGAGAGCATGTGCTACTACGGCTACCGGGTTTTCAAGAAGTAAGGACTGTGGGGTTCGGGCGTGACCCCGGCTGGCGCCGGGGTCGGGCTGCGGCTCCGTAAGCGGGCACACTACGCCCGCTAACGGAGGCGAGCCCCGACGGAACTGCTGTCGGGTCTCGCCGCTTCGCGCTCGCATCCCTCACGCAGGGTGCGGAGGGGGATCGTAATCAGCAGGGGGGCGGCCCGGG
>DATABU010000084.1:0-3202 GCA_036259415.1 Longimicrobiaceae bacterium | reverse complement strand
CGGGCACGTGCGGGCGCGCTACCTGTACGCGCTGGCGCGGCAGGTCCAGAAGCACTCCCGGCTCTTCTCGGTGCTGGAGTCGCTGGACAACGGCAAGCCCATCCGAGAGTCTCGCGACATCGACATCCCCCTGGTGGCGCGTCACTTCTACCACCACGCCGGGTGGGCGCAGCTCATGGACGCCGAGCTCCCGGGGTACGTCCCGGTGGGCGTGGTGGGGCAGATCATCCCCTGGAACTTCCCGCTGCTGATGCTGTCGTGGAAGGTCGCGCCGGCGCTGGCGATGGGGAACACGGTGGTGCTCAAGCCCGCCGAGTTCACCTCGCTCACGGCGCTCCTCTTCGCCGACGTGTGCCGCGAGGCGGGGCTCCCGCCCGGCGTCGTCAACGTGGTCACCGGCGACGGGCGCAGCGGCGCCGCCATCGTGGAGCACCCGGGCGTGGACAAGATCGCCTTCACCGGCTCCACCGAGGTGGGGCGCATCATCCGCGTCGCCACCGCGGGGAGCGGGAAGAAGCTCTCCCTGGAGCTGGGCGGGAAGTCGCCCTTCGTGGTCTTCGAGGACGCCGACCTGGACAGCGTGGTCGAGGGGGTGGTGGACGCCATCTGGTTCAACCAGGGGCAGGTCTGCTGCGCGGGGTCGCGCATCCTGGCGCAGGAGGGGATCGCCGACCGGCTGGTGGCGAGGCTCCGCGCGCGCATGGAGACGCTGCGAGTGGGCGACCCGCTGGACAAGGCGGTGGACATCGGCGCCATCAACTCGCCGCAGCAGCTGGAGAAGATCCAGGACCTGGTGCGGCAGGGGGAGGAGGAGGGCGCGACGCTGTGGCAGCCCTCGTGGAGCTGCCCCCAGGAGGGGTGCTTCTTCCCGCCCTCCCTGTTCACCGACGTGGCGCCCTCGTCCGTGATCGCGCAGGAGGAGATCTTCGGGCCGGTGGTGGTGCTGATGACCTTCCGCACCCCCGCCGAGGCCGTGGAGCTGGCGAACAACACCCGCTACGGGCTGGCCGCCAGCGTCTGGACGGAGAGCGTCAACCTGGCGCTGGACGTCGCGCCGAAGCTCGTGGCGGGGACGGTGTGGATCAACAGCACCAACCTGTTCGACGCGGCCTCCGGCTTCGGCGGCTACCGCGAGAGCGGCTTCGGGCGCGAGGGCGGCCGGGAGGGGCTCTGGGAGTACGTGAAGCCGGCCTGGGAGGAGGCGGCGAAGAAGCGGGCGGCTGCCGGGGAGGGAGCCGCGAAGCCCGCCGCTCCCGCGGGGAACGGGACCGGCCCGGCGGCGGCGCACGAGGGGCCGCCGCCCATCGACCGGACGGCGAAGATGTACGTCGGCGGGAAGCAGGCGCGGCCCGACTCCGGGTACTCGCTCCCGGTGCACGGCGCGGACGGGCGGCAGCTGGGCGAGGTGGGGCGCGGCAACCGCAAGGACGTGCGCAACGCGGTGGAGGCGGCGCACAAGGCCGCGAAGTGGGCCAGGTCCACGGCCCACAATCGCGCGCAGGTGCTCTTCTACGTCGCCGAGAACCTGGCCGCGCGGGCGGAGGAGTTCGCCCGGAGGCTCGCGCAGGGGAGCGGCGACGGGACGGCCGCGGCGCGCGAGGTGGACGCCTCCATCCGGCGCCTCTACACCTGGGCCGCCTGGGCTGACAAGTACGACGGGCTGGTGCACCACACCCCCTTCCGCAACGTCACCCTGGCGATGAACGAGCCCCTGGGCGTGCTGGGGATCGCCTGCCCGGACGAGGCGCCGCTCCTGGGCTTCGTATCGCTGGTGGCGCCCGCCGTGGCGGTGGGGAACACGGTGGTGGCGGTGCCGTCGGAGCGCTTCCCGCTCGCGGCCACCGACTTCTACCAGGTGCTGGACACCTCGGACGTGCCTGGCGGCGTCGTCAACATCGTCACCGGGGTGCGGGAGGAGCTCACCGAGACGCTCGCGGCGCACGACGACGTGGACGGGGTCTGGTACTTCGGCACGGCGGAGGGGAGCGCGACGGTGGAGCGGCTCTCGGCCGGGAACATGAAGCGCACCTGGGTGAGCTACGGCCGGGACCGCGACTGGGCGGACGCGGAGCAGGGGGAGGGTCGCGAGCTCCTCCGCCAGGCCACCCACGTGAAGAACATCTGGGTGCCGTACGGCGAGTAGCGCGGCGCCCGCCGGGAGAGACGATGCGGTAGACGAGAACGGCCGCTGGGCACCCGCCCGGCGGCCGTTCGCCGTCCCGGGGCGCGTCCGAGCTACTCCTCCACCACCCGCAGGCCGCCCGGGGCGCGCCGGTCGGCCTCCGCGGCCTGCTGCTTCGCCAGGGCGGCGGCGCTCATGATGCCGGCCGCGCCCATGGAGTCCACGATGGTGCTGGGGACCACCATCATCCCGCCCTTCTGCTTCAGCCCCTCGTAGAGGATGTTCATCTGCCGCAGCTGGAGCGCGGTGGGGTTCTGCTGGTACGCCTGCGACGCCTTCTCGAAGAGCTGGGCGATCTCCACCTCGGCCTCGCCCAGGATGATGCGCGCCTGCTTCTCGCGGGCGGCCTGCGCCTCGCGGGACATGGCGTCCTGGAGGGAGGCGGGGATCACCACGTCGCGCATCTCCACCGAGTGCACGGTGACGCCCCAGGGGGTGGTGCGCTCGTCGATCAGCGCCTGCAGCTCCTTCTCGATGCGCTCCCGCCCGCGCAGCAGCTCGGTGAGCGAGGTGCGGCCGATGATGTCGCGGAGCCCGGTCTGCGCTGCCCAGCTCACCGCCTGCCCGTAGTCCTGCACCTCCAGCGCCGCCTTCTCGGGGTCGTACACCGTCCAGAAGAGCACCGCGTCCACGTTCACCGGCACGGTGTCGGAGGTCAGCGTCTCCTCCGCGGCGAAGCTGGTGGTGACGGTGCGCTGGTCGATCCAGGCGGGGATGGTGTCCACGAAGGGGATCACCCAGAACGGGCCGGGGCCCCTGAGACCCACGTAGCGCCCCCAGCGCAGCACCACCGCGCGCTCCCACTGGCGGGCGATCTTGGGCGAGAGGGAGGCCACCAGCCCCACCCCCACTCCCGCCAGCGCGGCCAGCGCGCTCCCGGTGGCGGCGGCCACGCCGATGCCGGCAGCGGTGGGCCCGGCCAGGCTCAGGGCGGCCAGGATGTTCGGGCGCGGCCCCTTCGCCGCGGGGAGGGCGGGGCGGACCGGGACCAGGTCGGTGGCGGGCATGGCGGCCTCCTTC
>DATABU010000083.1:0-1715 GCA_036259415.1 Longimicrobiaceae bacterium | reverse complement strand
GACGGGGCGCCTGCCGCCGTGGCGGCGGTCGCCCCGTCCCCCAGTGCGGCCTGGAGCCGGGCGATCACGGGCGCCAGGTCGGGCTCCGCCGCGTCGTCCTCCGCGACCGCGCCCTCGATGGCCCGCTCCAGCGCGTCCGCGCCCTCGAAGAGCAGGTCCACCAGGTCGGGGTCCACGTCCAGGCGCCCGTGGCGCACGCGGTCCAGGAGGTCCTCCAGGGCGTGCGCCAGGTCGGCGACCCCGCGGTACCCCATGGTCGCCGACATCCCCTTGATGGTGTGCACGGCGCGGAAGACCCCCTCCACCGGCTCGCGCGAGCCGGGGCTCGCCTCGAGCGCGAGGAGGAGGTCGTTGATCACCGAGACGTGCTCGCGCGACTCGGAGAGGAACAGCTCGCCGTACTGGGACAGTTCCATGGGGGAGAGACGAGGTTACAGGCGACAGGGAACGGGTGGCAGCCGGCCGAACAGCGCGGTTCGCGGGCTGTCCCCCGTGCCCCCGTCCGTCCCCTGTTCCCTATCCGAGGACGCGCTGGACGGCTTCCAGCACGCGGGAGGGCTGGAAGGGCTTCACCACGAAGTCGCGCGCGCCCGCCTGGATGGCCTCGATCACCAGGGCCTGCTGGCCCATGGCGCTGCACATCAGGACCTTGGCGTTGGGGTCGTCCTTGACGATCTCGCGCACCGCGTCGATCCCGCCCATGTCGGGCATGACGATGTCCATGGTCACCAGGTCGGGCTTCAGGGCGCGGTACTTCTCCACCGCCTGCAGCCCGGTCTCGGCCTCGCCGACGATCTGGAAGCCGGCCTGGGTGAGGATGTCGCCGATCATGGTGCGCATGAAGATCGCGTCGTCGCAGATCAACACGGTCTGAGCCATCAATCCTCCAGGGATGAACGGGGTTGGAGCCAGGAAGGGGCGCTACGCGAGGATGGGCCGGAAGATCTCGTCCGGGTCCACGGCCACGAAGATCCGGTCGTCGGTCTCCCCCACCCCCAGCAGGTAGGAGCGGTCGATCCGGAGCGAGCGGAGGAGGTCGGCCCCCACCTCCAGGCCGGACAGGTCGGCGTGGACGATCCGCGACACCTCCTCCACCGCCATCCCCACCAGGCGCCCGCCGTGCTCCAGCACCACGACGCTGTGCTCCGGGTGGGCCGAGGCGGCGCGCAGCCCCAGCCGCGCGCCCAGGTCCACCACGGTGACGATCCGCCCGCGCAGGTTGATGAGGCCGCACACGTGCGCCTCGCTCCCCGGGAGGGGGGTGTACGGCCGCGGCGGGATGATCTCGCGGATCGAGCCGATGCGGACGCCGAACCAGTGGCCGCCGACGCCCAGCAGGACGATGCGCTCGGGCGACGCCTCGCCGGCGCCGGCCGGGGACGTTTCGCTGGCCGCGTCTGGGGTCTGGAGCTGGGACATCACGGCAGGGAGGGATGCTCGGTCGGGAGGTGAAGCGGAAGTATAGCGGGCGCCCCTGGCTCAAGCAAGCGGGCCACCCCCCCCGCGCGCCCACTCCGCGGCGGCGGCCAGATCCGGCGGGAGCGGCGCCTCGAAGCGCATCTCCTCGCCCGTGCGCGGGTGCCGGAAGCGCAGCTCCGCCGCGTGCAGGAACTGCCGGGGCACCCGCCGGGCGAGCGCCTGCGCCCAGGCCCGGTCCGCCCCGGAGACCCCGCGCTCCCGCCCCGCCGCGTAGGTGGCGTCCCCCACCACCGGGT
>DATABU010000082.1:0-4472 GCA_036259415.1 Longimicrobiaceae bacterium | reverse complement strand
GCGTCGTCGTCGAACACCCGCCTGATCGCCGGCTCGCCGCCCTCGTCCTCGCCGTAGACCACCACGGCGCCGCCCGTGAGCAGCGGGACGTAGATGGAGGTCACCGTCAGGTCGAACGCCACCGGGGAGTACAGCGGGAACCGGAGCGGCTCCCCGCCCGCGTACCGGGACGTCGCCCACGCGGCGTAGTGCGTCAGCTGCCGGTGCTCGACCATCACGCCCTTGGGCCGACCGGTCGAGCCCGACGTGTAGATCAGGTACGCCAGGTGGGAGGCGGCGAGCCCGCCTCGCGCCGGGTTCGGCTCCGGCCGGGCCGCCCACTCCGGCGCGGCCGCGTCCAGCTCGACCACCGGCACGCCGGCCGCCCTGAACGGTCCCGCCAGCGACGCCTGGCTCAGCACCGCCACGGGTCCGCTGTCCCGGAGCATGTACCGCAGCCGTTCTCCGGGATACGAGGGGTCCAGCGGGACGTACGCCCCGCCCGCCTTCAGCACCGCCAGCAGCCCCACCAGCAGCTCGACGGAGCGCTCCACGCAGACCGCCACCCGGCTCTCCGGCCCCACTCCCAGCCCGCCGAGGTGGTGCGCCAGCCGGTTGGCCCGCGCGTTCAGCTCGCGGTAGGTGAGCGACGCCTCCCCGCAGACGACGGCCACGGCCTCCGGCGTGCGCTCCACCTGCGCCTCGAAGAGCTCGTGGACGCAGCGCTCCGCCGGGTACCCGGCCTCCGTGCGGTTCCACGCCTCCAGGAGCTGGCGCCGCTCCGCCTCGCCCAGCAGCGCCATCGCCGGGAGCGGCAGGTCCGCGTCCCCGGCGACCTGCTCCAGCACCCGCTCCAGGTGCTCCAGCATCCGCACGATGGTGCCGCGCTCGAACAGCTCCGTGTCGTACTCCAGCCCGGCGCCGAGCCCGTCCGGGTGCGCCGCAACGCTCAGCGTCAGGTCGAACTTGCTCGTCCCGCTCTCCGCGCCCAGCCCCTGCACCTCCACCCCCGGCAGACCCCCGCCCACCGGATCGGCGCCCTCCAGCACGAACATCACCTGGAAGAGCGGCGCGTGGCCCAGGCTCCGCTGCGGCTGGAGCTCCTCCACCAGGCGCTCGAACGGCACCTCCTGGTGCTCGTACGCCTCCAGCGTGACGTCGCGCACCCGCCGCAGCACCTCGCGGAAGGTGGGGGCGCCCGACAGGTCGGTGCGCAGCACCAGCGTGTTGACGAAGAACCCGATCAGCTCCTCGGTCTCCCGGCGCGTGCGCCCGGCGATGGGGCTGCCCACCACCACGTCGTCGCTCCCGCCGTACCTGGAGAGCAGCACCTGAAAGGCGCCCAGCAGCGTCATGAAGAGCGTCGCTCCCTCGCTGCGCCCCAGCGCCGCGAGCCGCTCCAGCAGCTCGCGCGGAAGCTCGGCCCGCTCGCGGGCGCCCCGGCTCCCCTGCACCGCCGGGCGGGGATGGTCCAGCGGCAGCTCCAGCAGCGCCGGCGCGCCGGCCAGGTGCTCCTTCCAGTAGGAGAGCTGCCGCTCGAGCGCCTCGCCCTGGAGCTGCTCGCGCTGCCAGACGGCGTAGTCGGCGTACTGCACCGGCAGCTCCGGCAGCGGCGACTCCCCGCCCTCCAGGTACGCGGAATAGAGCGCCGACAGCTCCCGGAAGAGCACCCCCAGGCTCCACTCGTCGCAGACTACGTGGTGCATGCACACCAGCAGCACGTGCTCCTCCTCCCCCAACCTCAGCAGCTTCAGGCGGAAGAGCGGCCCGGCCGGGAGGTCGAAGGGCTGCGTCGCGTCCTCCGAGGCGCGCCGGCGGACCTCCGCCTCGCGCTCCGCCTCGCCACGGGAGGAGAGGTCCTCCACCGGCAGCGCGAAGCCGCCGGAGGGGACGATCACCTGCACGGGGGCGCCGTCCCGCTCCGGGAAGACCGTGCGCAGCGCCTCGTGCCGGCGGACGATCTCGCCCAGCGCACGCTCCAGCGCCGGCACGTCCAGCGCGCCCCGGAGCCGCAGCGCCGCGGGGACGTTGTACGAGGCGCTCCCCGGCCGCAGACGGTCCAGGAACCAGAGCCGCTCCTGCGCGAAGGAGAGCGGCAGCGCCCCGCCGCGCCCGGCCGGCGCCACCGGGGGCAGCACGGGCAGCTCCGCGCGGCGGATCCCCTCCACCCGCTCGGCCAGCGCCGCCACGGTCGGCGCCTCGAACAGCGCCCTCACCATCAGCTCGACCCCGAACACCGCCCGGATGCGCGAGACCGCCCGCATCACCAGCAGCGAGTGCCCGCCCAGCGCGAAGAAGCTGTCGTGCGCGCCCACGCGCTCGACGCGCAGCACCTCCGCCCAGATCCCCGCCAGCACCTCCTCCGCGGGTGTGCGCGGGGCCACGTACCCGCTGCCGGCCGGGCCCGCGGGCGTCGCGAGCGCCCGCCGGTCCAGCTTGCCGCTGGCCGTGAGGGGGAGCGCCTCCAGGACGGCGAACGCGCCGGGGACCATGTGCTCCGGGAGCGTCCGCCGCAGGTGCGCCTTCAGCGCGGCCGGGTCCACGTCGGACTCCGCCGGCACCACCCAGCCCACCAGCCGCCCGTCGCGCCCGTCGACCGCCGCGTCGCGCACCGAGGGGTGCGCGCGCAGCGCGGCCTCCACCTCGCCGGGCTCGATCCGGAACCCCCGCACCTTGATCTGCTGGTCCGTCCGGCCCAGGAACTCCAGCGCGCCGTCCGGCAGCCAGCGCGCCCGGTCGCCGGTGCGGTACATGCGCGCGCCCGGCTCCGCGGCGAACGGGTCGGGCACGAACGCCGCGGCCGTCCCCTCCGGCCGGCCCAGGTACCCGCGCGCCAGCACCGGGCCGCCCAGGTGCAGCTCGCCGGGCACGCCCGCGGGGGCGAGGCCGCCCGCGGCGTCAAGCACGTACGCCGTCCGCCCCCCGACCGGCCCGCCGATGGGGACCACGGCGCCGGAGAAGGCGCCCGGGAAGCCGGCGGGGACCTCCCACTGGGTGGCGGTGACCACCGTCTCCGTCGGGCCGTAGCCGTTCACCAGCCGCGCGGGCGAGCCCGTGCTCTCCCGCCAGCGCAGCACCGCTTCCACCGGGACCGCCTCGCCGCCCACCATCACCAGCCGCAGCCCGGCCGGCGCCCCCATCCGCCCGGCGGCCTCCTCGGCCACCGCGTGCCAGTACGCCGGCGGCAGGTTCGCGACGGTGACGCCCAGCTCCTCCACCCGCGGCAGGAACTCCGCCGGGCTCCAGGGCTCGGCGCCGCCCAGCACAAGCGCCGCACCGGCGAGGAGCGTGGGGAAGAGCTCGTCCAGCGCCACGTCGAACCCCGGGGAGGCGAACGCCACCACCCGGTCCGCCGGCTCCAGCTCCGCCATCTCGCGGAAGGCCAGGAAGTGCGCCGCCGCAGCCCGGTGCTCCACGGCGACGCCGCGGGGGCGGCCGGTGGACCCGGAGGTGTAGACGACGTACGCGAGGTTGAAGGGCGACGACGACACCCCGTCCGGCGAGTTGCCGTCCCGCGGCGGAAGGCGGGATTCGTACTCCGCACTTCCGGGCAGCGCCACGACCCGTCCGCCGAACGAGCCGAACCGCTCCAGCAGGCGCTCGCGGGTGAGCAGCACCCGCGCACCGGCGTCCTCCAGCATGTAGGCCAGGCGCTCCGCCGGGTAGGCGGGGTCCAGGGGGAGGTAGGCGCCGCCGGCGCGCATCACGCCCAGCGCGGCGGCCGCCAGCTCCGGGCTCCACTCCAGGCAGACGCCCACCGGCGCCTCGGGCCCCACGCCCAGGCCGCGCAGCGTGGCGGCGAGCCCCGCGGAGCGGCGCTCCAGCTCCGCGTAGCTCAGGGTCCCGGAGCCGTGCACCACGGCCGGGGCGTCCGGGGTGGCCGCGGCCTGGCGCTCGAACAGCTCGTGGAGGCACAGCTCCGTGGCGGGCGCGGCGGCGGAGCGCCCCCCGGCCAGGAGCTGCGCCCGCTCGGCGGGGGCGAGCAGCTCCACCTCCGCGGGGAGGCGCCCCGGGTCCGCGGCCACCGCCTCCAGCAGGGCGCCGAGGTGCGCGAGCATCCGCTCGGCGGTCGCCGCGTCGAACAGCTCGGGCTGGAACACCAGCGTCCCCGCCAGGGCGTCGCCCTCCTCCAGCAGCTCCAGCTCCAGGTCGAACTTGGCGACGCCGACGCCGGCGGCGAGCGGCTCCACCGCCGCCCCGCCGAGGCGCAGGCGCCCCGCGTCGGCGTCCAGCAGGGCGAACATCACCTGGAAGAGCGGCGTGTGGAGCAGGCTGCGCTCGGGCTGCAGCTCCTCCACCAGCCGCTCGAATGGGAGGTCCTGGTGCGCGTACGCGCCGAGCGCCGCCTCGCGTACGCGGCCCAGCAGCGCGCGGAAGGACGGCCCGCCCGACAGGTCGGCGCGCAGCACCAGCGTGTTGGCGAAGAAGCCGATCAGCCCCTCCAGCTCCGCGCGCGCTCGGGCGCGGCCACCTCGAAGTCCACGGGGGCCGCC
>DATABU010000081.1:0-3563 GCA_036259415.1 Longimicrobiaceae bacterium | reverse complement strand
TGGGGTTCGAGCGCACCGTCATGTACGCCAGCGGCATGGCGAACATCCGGGACGTCATTCCGTTTCCGAGGACGCCGGGCAGCGCCGAGTTCTAGGGGCTCGGGGAGGGCGGGGTTCGGGCGTGCCCCTCGCTGGCGCTCGGGTCGGGCTGCTGCTCCGTAAGCGGGCACACTACGCCCGCTAACGGAGGCGAGCCCCGACGGAACTGCTGTCGGGTCTCGCCGCTTCGCGCTCGCATCCCTCACGCGGGCGCCCAGCCGGGGACAGGCAGCGCTCCCCTCTCCCGCTGCCGGGGGAGGGGGCCTCCTGCGGCGGCATCCCTCGAACTGCCAGACCCCTCCAGCCGTTACTCCCCCTCCCCGCGCCTTGCCTTAACCTCGCTCTTCCGTCAAAATACCTGTTTTGGCCGGGAGCTGCGCGGCGCGGAAGTCGCGGTGCGCTTTGACGGTTGCGACACGGGAGGACGACGCTGTTCGAGTTCAGGATCGACGCCACGGAGGGCGCGGCGCGCGCGGGGACGCTCCAGCTCCCGCAGGGGACGGTGCGGACGCCGGTGTTCATGCCGGTGGGGACGCAGGGGTCCGTGAAGACGCTGGTGCCGGACGAGGTGCGGGCGCTGGGGGCGCAGATCATCCTCTCCAACACCTACCACCTGTACCTGCGCCCCGGGCCCGGCGTGGTCCGGGAGATGGGCGGCGTCGGCGCATTCCAGAGCTGGTCCGGGCCGGTGCTCACCGACTCCGGGGGCTTCCAGGTGTTCTCGCTGGCGCACATGTCGCGCATTCGCGAGGAGGGGGTCACCTTCCAGAGCCACGTGGACGGCTCCAGGCACCTCTTCACCCCCGAGCGGGTCATGGAGATCGAGCGCGACCTGGGCGCCGACGTCATCATGGCCTTCGACCAGTGCCCGCCCGGGCAGGCCGACCGGGCGCTGGCCACCGAGGCGTACCAGCGCACGCTGCGCTGGCTGGAGCGCTGCCGCGCCCGCTTCGCCGAGCTGGAGGAGGAGGACCCCGGCGGGCCCGTGCAGACCCTCTTCCCCATCGTGCAGGGGGGGATCCACCCCGACCTGCGCGTCGAGTCGGCGCGCGGGACGCTGGCGGCGGGCGACTGGGACGGCATCGCCATCGGCGGGCTCTCGGTGGGCGAGCCCAAGCCCCAGATGCACGCCATGCTGGAGACGCTGGAGCCGGAGCTGCCGGCGCGGCTCCCGCGCTACCTTATGGGGGTGGGATACCCGGACGACCTGCTGGAGGGGATCGCCCGGGGTGTGGACATGTTCGACTGCGTCGCCCCCACGCGGAACGGGCGCAACGGCGCCGTCTGGATCGCGGGGGAGGGGCAGGTGAACATGAAGGGCGCGCGCTTCCGCACCGACCCGGGCCCGCTGGACCCCGACTGCGACTGCTACACCTGCCGCAACTTCACGCGCGCCTACCTCCGCCACCTGCACGTGGCCGACGAGAAGACCGTGCTGCGGCTGTTCGCGCTCCACAACCTGCGCTTCCTGGTCCGCCTGGGCGAGCAGGCGCGCGCGGCGATCGAGGAGGGGCGCTTCCACTCGTGGAGCCGCGACTGGCTGGAGCGCTTCCACGGCGGCCGCAGGGCGGCCGCCCGCGCGTGACACCACCACACCGAGCAACGGACACGGACACGTGGCTACGATCCTTCTCCTCCAGTTGGGCGCCGACCGCGGCTCGCTGGTGTTCATCGCCCAGATCGCGCTGTTCATCGGGATCTTCTACTTCCTCCTCATCCGCCCGCAGCGCGCCGAGCAGAAGCGCCACCGCGAGCTGGTGGCCTCGCTGAAGCGGGGCGACCGGGTGGCGACCGTCGGCGGGATCATCGGCGAGATCGTGGCGCTCAACGAGGAAGCCGTCACCCTGAAGACGGGCTCGGCCCAGGTGGTGGTGGAGCGCGCCAAGGTGGCGCGCCTGGCGGGCGGAGCCCCGGCCGCCGCCGCCGCGGAGAAGTGATGTCGGTGCGACCCATCGAGTTGCTGGGCGCGGAGGTGCTGCGCACCCCCGCCGAGCAGGTGGCCGAGGTGGACGACGAGCTCCGCCTGCTCATCGACGACATGTTCGAGACCATGTACGCGGCGGAGGGGATCGGCCTGGCGGCCCCGCAGGTGGGGATCTCCCGCCGCGTCATCGTGGTGGACGTCCACGACGAGGAGGTGGAGCCCTTCGCCCTGGTCAACCCGCGCGTGGTGGACGCCAGCATCGAGACGGAGAAGGGCGAGGAGGGGTGCCTGAGCATCCCCGGCCTGGCCGCGCTGGTGGAGCGCCCCGCCCATGTGACCGTGGAGGGGCTGGACCGCGACGGCAACCCCGTGCGCATCGAGGGCGGCGGGCTGCTGGCGCGCTGCCTCCAGCACGAGATCGACCACCTGGAGGGGGTCCTCTTCATCGACCGCGTGTCGCCGCTGAAGCGGAAGATGCTCCTGCAGAAGTGGAGGAAGCGGGGATGAGGGTCCTCTTCTGGGGGACGCCGGAGTTCGCCATCCCCGCCTTCCGCGCTCTGGGGGAGGAGGGGCACGAGGTGGTGGGGGTGGTGACGCAGCCGGACCGCCCGGCGGGACGGGGCCGGGGCGTCGCCACGTCCCCGGTGAAGCAGGCCGCCCTGGTGGAGGGCGTCCCCGTGCTCCAGCCCGAGCGGGCGCGCGGCCCGGAGTTCATGGAGGAGGTCCGCGCGCTGGCGCCGGAGATCTCGGTGGTGGTGGCCTACGGGCAGATCCTCCGCCCGGAGGTGCTGGAGATCCCCCCGCGCGGCTCCATCAACATCCACGCCTCGCTCCTCCCGGAGCTGCGCGGCGCCGCGCCCATCCAGTGGGCGGTCATCCGCGGCTTCGAGATCACGGGCGTCACCATCATGCGCATGGAGGCGGGGCTGGACTCCGGCCCCATGCTCTTCCACCTCCAGGAGCCCATCCGGCCGGAGGAGTCTGCTTCCGAGCTGGCGGTGCGCCTCTCCGAGATCGGCGCGGAGGCGCTGATCGAGACGCTGGCGCTGATGCAGGGCGGGACGCTGGTGGAGGTGCCGCAGCAGCACGAGCTCGCCACCTACGCCCCCAAGCTGGACCGCGAGACCGCGCGCCTGGACTGGACCCTCTCCGCGCCGGAGGTGGCGCGCCGGGTCCGCGGCCTGGACGACGTCCCGGGCGCCTGGACCCCGCAGGGCGACCGCGGCCCGCTGAAGCTGTTCCGCCCCCGCCTGGAGGACGGCTCCGGCGAGCCCGGAACCGTGCTGGACGCCGACCCAGCCTCCGGGATCCTGGTGGCCTGCGGCGAAGGCGCGGTCCGCCTCGCGGAGGTGCAGCCCGCGGGGAAGCGGCGGATGACCGCGGGGGAGTGGGTGCGCGGCCGGGGGATCGCCGCGGGCGACCGGCTTGGCTGAGCCCCCGCTGCCGCGGCTCCACGTCGTCACCGACGACGCGGTGCTCGCCCGCCCCGACTTCGCGGCCGCCGCGCGCGCGGTGCTGGAGCGCGGCGGCGCGCGGCTGGCGCTCCACCTCCGCGGCCCCCGCACCGGCGGCCGCGCGCTCGCCGGGATGGCCGGCGCGC
>DATABU010000080.1:0-4449 GCA_036259415.1 Longimicrobiaceae bacterium | reverse complement strand
AGCCCAGCGAGATCCGGGTCAAGCGCCCTTGCTCCACCATCACCAGCATCCTCTCGGGCGCCCGCGCCGGACGGAACTCGTCGCACTGTTCGGGCTCGGGTCCGCCCACCGCCTCGGGGTTGGCGTCCTCCCCCGCGGCCGCGACCACCTCCTCGCGCGTCATGCCGATGCGGAGCGGCCCCCAGCCCTCCGGGGTGAGCCGCGCCGTGGTGTCCGGCTGCGCGGCCACGGCACGGTCGCCGGCCGCGGAAGCGCTGTCGGCTACGGAGCCGCTGTAGCCGCTGTCGGCCACGGCACCGCTGTCGGCCACGGCGCGGCGGTCGTCCGCCGGGCTCGCGGCCTGGCAGGCGGCGAGACACAGCGCCGCTGCGGCGCAGAGCGATGTTTTCCTGATCATGTGTTCTCCCTGCCCGTTCGGTGTCCGACGTCTGCCGCCTGCGGGTCGCAGAAGATCGCCCACCCTGCCGTGAGCGCTGGCGTCCTCGCCGTTTGAACGGTCCCGCGGACCGCCGTCGAGATCCCGCCGCTCACGGCTCCGGGATTCGAAGGTCACGGCAGATCTTTCGTGCGAGGAGCTCGTCCACCTCGGTGTGCCGCGGAATCGCGCTCCGCCGCCCACTCTCCGGATTACCCCACCAGGAATGCTTCGCGCCCTCGCGAACGAGAGCACACCCGTGGGCGGTCAGGTGGGCCAGGAGCGCGCGGCGCTTCACGCGGCCGGGCTGACCCGCACCTCCTCGTACGGCGCGTCCCCGGCCGCGGCCCGGGCGTCCGCGCGGTTCATCTCCAGCGCTTCGTCGAGCGCCGAGCGCAGGTTCTCCAGCAGCTCATCCCGGGTCGCGCCCTGCGAGTTGACGCCCGGTACCTCCTCGATCCAGCCGATCCAACAGGCATCCCTCTGCTGGACCACCGCCGTGAAGCCTGCCTCCATCTTCTCGACTCCCGGTGAAGGGTTCCGGTCGTCGTGCTCGCAAGCAGCCGGCCAGGTAGAAAACCCGGGGCAGCGTCTACCGCGCCTCCGCCGCGACCACGCCCGCCGCCAGTTCCCGCATCGACTCCCAGAAGACCACCATGTCCTCCGCCGTGAGCGCGGGCGACAGCGCCATCCAGCGGATCGCGCGGACGCCGTTCACCACGGTGGGCGAGATCCAGCTGCGCCCGTCGCGCACCACCGCGTCCACCACCCGGTCCTGGAGCGCGGGCAGCTCCTCCTCCGCCACCCCGGCCGGCCGGTAGCGGAAGCAGAGGATGTTCAGGTCCGGCCGCACCACGACCTCCCAGTCGGCGTCCTCCTCCAGCCGCGCGACGAGCCACTCCGTCAGCTCCATGTGCCGGTCGACGACCTCCTCGTACCACTCCACGCCCAGAGCCTTGAGCGACACCCACAGCTTGAGCGCGTCCATGCGCTTGCTCCCCACCAGGCCCCAGCGCCGGAAGTCCGTGCGCTCGTCGTCGTCGGTGGGGATGTAGACCGCGTCCGTGGCGAAGGTGCGCGGCAGCGCCTCGCCGTCGCGGGTGAGCACCGCCCCGGCTGCGATGGGGAGGAAGAACCACTTGTGCGGGTCGAAGGTGATGGAGTCCGCCCGCTCCAGCCCCGCCAGCAGCCCCCGGTGCCGCTCCGAGACCAGCGCCCCGCTCCCCCAGGCCGCGTCCACGTGGTACCAGAGCCCCTCCTCCGCGGCCAGCTCGGCCAGCGGGACCACGGGGTCGATGGAGCCCGAGCTGGTGGTCCCCGCCGTGGCGACCAGCGCGAAGGGGCGCAGCCCCGCCGCGCGGTCGGCGCGGAGCTGGGCGCGGAGGGCCGCCACGTCGATGCGCGCGCGGGCGTCGGTGGCCGCGGGGCGGAGCCCCGCCGTCCCCAGCCCCAGCGTCATGGCGGCCTTCTTGAAGGAGAAGTGCGCCTCGGCCGAGACGTAGAAGACCGGCGGCTCCGGGAGCGCCTGCAGCCCGCGCTCCAGCGACTCGGGGAGCATGTGCGCCATGGCCGTGCGCAGGGCGATCAGGTTGGCGACGCTCCCCCCGCTGCAGAAGGTGCCCGCGGCGGCGGCCGGGTAGCCCACCAGGTCGCAGAGCCAGCGCACCACCCGCTTCTCCACCGCCGTGCCGGTGGGCGAGTGCGACCAGGCCCCCATGTTCTGGTTGAGGGCGGAGACCACCACCTCGGTGAAGATGGCGGGCGTGACCGGCGTCGGGTTCATCAGCCCGAAGTAGCGCGGGTGGGGGATCCCCAGCGCGTGGGGGACCACCTTCTCGCGCACCTCCGCGAACGCCGCGTCGAAGCCCAGGCCGCGCCGGGGGATGGGCTCGTCGAAGAGCGCGTCGCTCTCCGCGGGGGTGATCTCCGGGGCGATGGGCCGCTCCTCCAGGCCGCCGTAGTAGTCGGCGGCCCAGCGGGTGACCTGCTCGCCCACGCGGGCGACCTGCTCGGGGCTCCACTGGTCTCGCATCTGCAACTCTCTCCGGGGACGTGAACGGGCGTGCAATGTAACGATGCGCCCGGGGAGGGCGCATCCCGGCCGGGGCGGCTTGACGGCCCCCCCGGCGCCGCGCACCCTACGGCAGCAACCACCCACGACGGGGAGGGAGAGTGAAGGGACCCACGATCGAGGAGCACGGCGTCATCGGCGACCTGCACACGGTGGCGCTGGTGGGGACGGACGGGACCATCGACTTCATGTGCGTGCCGCGCTTCGACTCGCCCACGGTGTTCGCGGCGCTGCTGGACCGCGAGCGCGGCGGGTGCTTCGAGCTGGCGCCGGTGCTGGAGGACGTCCGCTGCACGCAGATGTACCTGCCGGACACCAACGTCCTCCTCACCCGCTTCCTCTCCCCCGCGGGGCTGGCCGAGGTGTCCGACTTCATGCCGGTGAACTCCGCCCGGGAGCACCACCGCATAATCCGCCGCGTCAAGGCCATCCGCGGGGAGATGACCGTCCGCGCCCGCTGCGCCCCGCGCTTCGACTACGCCCGCGCCGCGCACCGCGCCGAGGCGGGCGAGGACGGCGTTCTCTTCGTCCCGGACGTGGAGGGGTGCCCGGCCATGAGGCTGCGCGCCACCGTCCCCCTGCGGGTGGAGGGGGGCGACGGCGTGGCCGAGTTCACCCTCCGGGCGGGGGAGAGCGCCGCCTTCGTGCTGGAGGAGGCGCGCCCCGGCGTCCAGCCCTCGTCGGTGGAGCGCGAGCACCTGGTGCACGCCTTCAAGGAGACGGTGAACTACTGGCGACGCTGGATCGGGCGCTCCACCTACGGCGGGCGCTGGCGCGACCAGGTGCACCGCTCCGCGCTGGTGCTCAAGCTGCTGGTCTCGGAGGAGTGGGGGTCGCTGGTGGCCGCGCCCACCTTCGGGCTGCCGGAGGCGCTGGGCGGCGAGCGCAACTGGGACTACCGCTACACCTGGATCCGCGACTCCACCTTCACGCTGTACGCGCTGATCCGCCTGGGGCTCACCGAGGAGACGGGGCAGTTCATGCGCTGGATCGAGGCCCGCTGCGGCGAGTCGGAGTGGGGCGCCGACGGCCCGCTCCAGCCGCTCTACGGGATCGACGGCCGGCACGCCGTCATCGAGAGCGAGCTCCCGCACCTGCGCGGCTACGGGGGCTCGCGGCCGGTGCGCATCGGCAACGCGGCGTACGAGCAGCTCCAGCTGGACCAGTACGGCGCGCTGCTGGACTCGGCGTACCTGTACGACAAGTACGGCGAGCCCGTCTCCTACGACTTCTGGTGCGACCTGTCGCGGCTCACCGACTGGGTGGCCGACCACTGGCAGCGCCCGGACGAGGGGATCTGGGAGGTGCGCGGCGGGCGGCGGGAGTTCGTGCACTCGCGCCTGCTCTGCTGGGTGACCATGGACCGCGCGGTGCGCCTGGCCTGGAAGCGCTCGCTCCCCGCCCCGCTGGCCCGCTGGCGCCGCGTGCGGGACCGCATCTACCGCGACATCCACCAGCACTTCTGGCACCCGGGGGTGGGGGCCTTCGTGCAGCACCGCGGCACCGACGAGGTGGACGCCGCCACGCTGCTGATGCCCATGCTGCGCTTCATCGCCCCGCGCGACCCGCGCTGGCTCTCCACGCTGCGCCGCATCCACGCCACGCTGCTGGACGACTCGCTGGTGCACCGCTACCGCACCGACCACGCCGCCCCCGACGGCCTGGCCGGCCCCGAGGGCACCTTCTCCATGTGCTCGTTCTGGTACGTGGAGTGCCTCTCCCGCGCCGGCGACCTGCAGCAGGCCCGCTTCCTCTTCGAGAAGATGCTGGGCTACGCCAACCACCTGGGCCTCTACGCCGAGGAGCTGGGCCCCAGCGGCGAGCACCTGGGCAACTTTCCCCAGGCCTTCACCCACCTGTCGCTGATCAGCGCCGCCTACGACCTGGACCGCAGGCTGACGGCGGCGGGATGGGGAGCCTGAACGGCAGTGCGGGAGTGCGGGAGTGCGGGAGTGCGGGAGTG
>DATABU010000079.1:0-2092 GCA_036259415.1 Longimicrobiaceae bacterium | reverse complement strand
AGCGGGGGGAGGGGGGCCGGGGGGGTAGGGGGGCTCCCCGCCGGGACCCAGGACCACCACCTCCGCGCCGGAGTCCGGCAGCCGGTCCGCCAGCTCCGGCCGGGTCAGCACCAGCCGCGCGCCGCAGTCCGCCAGCGTCCAGGCCAGGCGCTCCGGCGGGCTCCCGGTGTCCAGCGGGACGTAGGCGCCGCCCGCCTTGAGCACCGCGAGCAGGGCCACGACCGTCTCCGGGGCGGGCTCCAGGAAGAGCGCCACGCGGGTCTCGGGGACGAAGCCGCGCGCGCGGAGGTCGCGTGCGAGGCGGTCCGCGGCCCGGTCCAGCTCGCCGTAGGTGAGGGTGCGCCCGCCGTGGGCGAGGGCGGGCGCGCCGGGGGCGATGCGCGCCCGGGCCTCGAACCGCTCATGGAGGCAGTCGCCGTCCGGGAACGGGGCGTCCGTGGCGTTCCACTCGTGGAGGACGCGCGCGCGCTCCGCGGGGCCGAGCAGGTCGAGCCCGGAGAGCGGCCGGTCCGCGTCCGCCGCGGCCTGCTCCAGCAGCGCGCCCAGGCGCGCCGCCATCCGCTCCGCCGTCGGGCGGTCCCAGAGGTCCGGGCGGAAGGTGAGGCGTCCCTCCAGCGCCCCGTCGCGGTTCCAGAGCGAGAGCGACAGGTCGAACTTCACGGACGCGCTCCCCGTCCGCAGCGGCTCCGCCTCCACCGTCCCCAGCCGCAGCTCCCCCTCCCCGGCCGGCCCGTCGTCCATCGAGAACACGGCCTGGAAGACGGGGGCGTGGGTGAGCGAGCGCTCCACGCCCAGCTCCTCCACCAGCCGCTCGAAGGGGAGGTCCTGGTGCTGGTACGCCCCAAGCAGGGTCTCGCGCACGCGGCGGAGCAGCCCGCGGAAGGTGGGGTCGCCCGAGAGGTCGGTGCGGATCGCCAGCGTGTTGACGAAGAAGCCGATCATCCCCTCCAGCTCCACCCGCGTCCGCCCGGCGACGGGAGTGCCGACGACCACGTCCTCCTGCCCGGCGTGGCGCCCCAGCAGCGCCTGCCAGCCCGCCAGCAGCGCCATGAACGGCGTGGCCTCCTCCTCGGCGGCCAGCCGGCGCAGAGCGTCGGCGGCGGCGCGGGGGACCGCTACGGGCACCGCCTCCGACCACGCGCCCCGGAGCGCGCCGCGGGGGTGGTCGGTGGGCAGCTCCAGGAGCGGGGGGGCGCCGGCCAGCCGCCCGGTCCACCAGGCGAGCTGCGCGTCCAGCGTCTCGCCGGCCAGCCAGCCGCGCTGCCACGCCGCGTAGTCCGCGTACTGGAGCGGCGGCTCGGGGAGCGGGGACGGCTCCCCCGAGGCGAAGGCGCCGTACAGCGCCGACAGCTCCCGGGTGAGCACCCCCGTGCTCCAGGCGTCGGAGACGACGTGGTGCTGGACCAGGAAGAGCACGTGCTCCTCCTCCCCCAGCCGCAGCAGGAGCGCGCGCAGCAGCGGCCCCCGCGCCAGGTCGAACGGGCGCGCGCCCTCGGCGAGCATCAGCCGCCGGGTCTCGCGCTCCCGGACCTCCTCCGCCGCGGCGCGCAGCTCCACCCTGGGGAGCGGCACCGGGGCCGGGGGATCCACCCTCTGGACCGGCTCGCCATCTACCGCGGCGAAGCGCGTGCGCAGCGCCTCGTGCCGCCGGACCACCTCCGACAGCGCGCGCCGCAGCGCCCCCGCGTCGAGCCGGCCGCGCAGGCGCAGGAAGAGAGGGACGTTGTAGGCGGGGTTCCCCGGCTCCAGCTGGTCCAGGAACCAGAGCCGCCGCTGCGCGAAGGACAGGGGCGCCGGGCCCTCCCCTTCCCTCCGCCGGATCGCGCGCGCGTCCGCCTGCGCCCCGGCCTGGCGCAGCAGCAGCTTCTGGAGCATGGCGCGCCGCTCCGGGGGGAGGTGCGCCAGGCGGCTCGTGGTCCCGCTCATCGCGTTCGGCCGGTGGGGGTGGGGGTGGCTCGCCGGCCGGGGAGCGCCGGCATCAGAGGGTCTCCACGAGCCGCTCCAGCTCTTCGTCGGAGAGCCCTTCCAGGCGCTCCAGCTCCAGGCCGTCCAGGCTCTCGTCCAGCGCGGCCTCCACCCGCTCGGCGAGCTC
>DATABU010000078.1:0-7237 GCA_036259415.1 Longimicrobiaceae bacterium | reverse complement strand
AGCCGGGCCCGTTCATGTTGGAGACGAAGAACACGTCCTGCTCCGGGTCGTACCGGACGGACTCGGGGAAGCCGAGCCCGCGGACCACCTGGACCATACGCGCGCGGGGCGCCTCCGCGGACTCGGCCGCGCGGCAGGCGGCCGCCCCGGCGAGGGAGCAGACGGCGAGGACCACGCTCAACTGGCGGCGGTACAGGTGCGCCATGGGTGCATCTTCCGGGGTCCGGTGAGCGGGGGAGGCTCCCGCCGGATGTTCAGCCCGGTTCGATGCGAGAGGCGTGCCCGCTGCGTGCCGGACGGCACTGGACGTGCAGCCGCCGCCGCGGAGCCCGAACCAACCCCTGGAGCGACATGCGGATAGACATTTTTTCGGACGTGGTGTGCCCCTGGTGCTGGATCGGGGAGCGGAGGCTGGCGGCGGCGCTGGAGCGGCGCCCGGAGCTGGAGGTGGCGCGGCGCTGGCGGCCCTTCCAGCTGCAGCCGGGAATGCCCGCGGGCGGGATCCCCTGGGAGGAGATGGTGCGCACCAAGTTCGGCGGGCCCGAGCGGGCGCGCGCCATGTTCGCGCAGGTCTCCGCGGCGGGCGCGCCGGACGGGATCCACTACGCGTGGGAGCGCATCGCCAGCGCGCCCAACACCGTGGACGCGCACCGGCTGATCCTGTGGGCGGCCGAGCGGGGGCGCGAGTGGGAGACGGCCGAGGCGCTGTTCGGCGCCTACTTCGCCCGCGGCGCGGACCTGGGCTCCGCGGACGACCTGGCCGCCGCCGCCGCGGAGGCGGGGCTCGATCCTCGGGAGGCGCGGGCGTTCCTGGCGGGCGATGGGGGGCGCGAGGAGGTGCTCCGCAGCCAGCGCGAGGCCGGGGAGCTGGGGGTCACGGGGGTGCCGTTCTTCGTGATCGACGGCCGGTGGGGGATCTCGGGCGCCCAGCCGCTGGAGGTGTTCGTGCGGGCGCTGGACGAGGCGGCGGCCGCGGGGTGAGCGCAGGGAGCTCCCCGCCGGTAGCGGGGACCCGGTGCAGAGGGAGAGCTGCGCCCGCGGCCGGGCTCAGCCCTCCGGGTCCGCGTCTCCTTCTCCGCGGCCCCCGACCAGACTGCAGGATTCGCGCACGACCGCGGCCGGGGTGCGTCCCCCGAGGTCCCGGTGCGGAGCGTTCTCCCACTCGCGCTGCCGGCCCACCAGGACCTGTTCCAGGGCCTGGTAGTCCACGATCCCCTTCCTCACCGCCTCGTCGTACCAGAGCAGCCAGCGGCGCTGCAGCTCCCGCTCCAGCCTCGCCACCTCCAGGTCCATGAAGACCGGCCAGCCGGACGGCGCGCCGGGGAGGCTGCGGTCGTGCTGCATGGCGCGGGCGTCCAGGTGCTCGTAGACGCTCCGTCCCAGCCGTCCCAGCACCTCCTCGAGGGGCGTCCCGTCTTCGCGGGCGCCGCGCTCGATCTCCTCCAGCTCGCGCAGCACCGCCGCTGCGAAAGGGTACCGGATCCCCTCCCGCTCCTCCAGGAAGCGGAAGATGCGGGGGAGGGTCCGGGGGAGGGCGCGTGCCGCCGCCTTGGACGCGCCGCCCTTCCGCGAATAGAAGTCGTACAGGAAGAGGTAGAGGTCGTGCTCCGTCACCGCGCCGGCGGGGAGCGCCTGGGAGACCAGGTAGTCGCTCCAGATACGGGCGTTGCGAAGGTCGCTGGACCGGTCCGCCCCGGGGAGCCGCTGCTCCTCCAGCCATCCCCGCAGGCGCCCGAATCGCTCCTTCTCGGCCCGCTCCACCTCCTCGGCGGCATCCCACCCCCGCAGGGCGGCTGCGGGGTCCGCGCCGGGCCCCTCCGGGCAGATGGGGGTGGCCTCCTCAGCGATCGGCCAGTACGCCGGGTCCCCTTCCGGTGGGAGCGCGACGACGCGGACTCCCGTCTTCTCCTCCGGGTCGTCCCCGCGCGCGACATGGGCGACGGCGCGCAGCGCCAGCGTCATCCGGCGCACGTCCGCGGCGGTCACCCGCCGCAGCGGGAGGTGGATCCCGAAGATGCGCGGGTACGCCGAGGGCCCGGCGACCTCCCACCCCGCCGCCGCCACCTCGCGCTGCATCGCCCGCGTCAGCTCCCCGCGCGGATCGAAGCTGGCGGTGAGCGAGGCCCCGCTCATCTCCGACAGGAGCTCGTCCGGAGTCGCGTCCTCTTCCATGCCCAGTACGTCGTCCGGGTCGGAGTAGAGCGACAGGCCGAACTCCACCCCCAGGCTGCCCATGATGGTCCCGGCCCACTCCGCGCCGTCCGGGAAGGTGAGAAGGAGCACGTCGGCGTCGTCCAGTGACTCCCACGGCGCGGCCTGGAAGAACTCCGCCGCCGCGGCGTGGAAGTCCGCCAGCTCCGCGGGCGTGGCCTCCGTCTCCCGCCACGTCGCGGGGGTGGTCATCCATGCCGCGGCGGGGCTCCCGCCCATGTGCTCCAGGGCGCCGTCCAGCGCCTCGTCCATCGCGGGCAGCGGGGCGGCCCGCACGGTGATCCCCTGCGGCCCCAGCTCCTCCGCGAGGGCGGCGGCGAGGGCCTCGTCACGCACGTGCAGGCGCTCCGGGAGCACCCCCAGCACGCGCCGGGCCGCGGAGACCGCCCCCGCCACCGCGCGCGCGCGCTCCACGTCTCCGACGGGACGGTGCGCCAGAACGTCGCCGTGTACCACGAAGCCCGCGGCCATCACCATCGCCAGCGAGGGCGCCTCCTCCCCGCCCGTTTCGTATCCGAACGGCAGGGGCGCCACCTCGGCCTCCCACACCTTCGCAGCCCGGGCCAGGGGAAGCCACGCTTCCGGGGTCGCGGCGGGAGCGCCGGACCCGGCCACGGCCGCGGTCCGCTCCAGCGCCGCGTCCGCCGCCATGCAGCACGCCTTGTACTTCCTCCCCGAGCCGCAGGGGCAGGGATCGTTGCGGGCCGGCTTCATGGTCTCTTCCCGGTTCGCTGTGGACGGCTGTATACGAAACGGGGGAAGGCCGCGCCCGGCCTCCCCCGCCCCGACCGGCGCGGCGCGCCTGCGGACACGAACTCAGCTCAGCAGCCGCAGCGGCATCACCAGGCACATGTAGTCCGGCGTGTCCTCGTTCCCCACCGGCTCCATGGTCGCCGCGCGCTCCGGCGCCTTGAAGGTCATGCGCACCTCGTCGGTGGGCATGTAGCGCATCAGCTCCAGCAGGTACTGGGCGTTGAAGCCGATCTCCAGCGGGTCCCCGTCGTACTCCACCGGGAGCTCCTCGGTGGCCTCTCCCAGGTCGGGCGTCTGAACCGAGAACTTCATCATGGGCCCGCCCAGCGACATGCGGATCCGGTGCGTCTGGTCGCTCGCCACGATGGCCATGCGGCGGACCGCCGAGTTCAGCGCCGCCTTGTCCACCACCATGGTCTTGTCGTTGTCCTTGGGGATCACCTGCTCGTAGTTGGGATACGGCCCCTCGATCAGGCGGGTGAACACCTGCACCGAGTCGGTCCGGAACCCCAGGTGGTTCTCCGAGCGGGCCACCTCCACGGCCTCCTCCGGGCCGAAGAGCTTCTGGACCTGCCCCAGGGCCTTGGGGTGGACGATCAGGTCTCCTGCGGCCACGTGGGCGTCTCCCTCGATGGGGAGCGTCATCTTCGCCAGGCGGTGGCCGTTGGTCGCCACCATACGCATCTCCTGCTCGCCCAGCTGCCAGAGCACCCCGTTCAGGATGGGGCGCGTCTCCTCGGTGCTGGCGGCGAAGCTCACGTGCGAGATGAGCTGCGCCAGGTCGCGCCCGGTGAGCCGCCAGGTCTCCTCGAAGGCCACCCTGGGGAAGGCCGGGAACTCGTCCCGGGGGAGGCCGTTCAGGCGGAAGCGCGAGCGGCCGCTGGCGATGGTGATGGTGTCGCCCTGCGTGGAGACCTCCACCGATCCCGGCAGCTCGCGCGCGATCTCCTGGAGCTTCTTCGCCGGCGCCGTGATCGCCCCCGGCTCCGCCACCTCCGCGGGGATGCGCACCGAGACCGCCGTGTCCAGGTCGGTCCCGCTCAGCTGCACCGAACCGTCTTCCGCCTCCAGAAGGATGTTCGCCAGCACGGGGAGCGTCGTGCGGGTCGGGATGCTCCCGGCCACCGCCCCCAGCCCCTGCTGAAGGTTCTCACGCGTGATCGTGAATCTCATCGATGTCCCCAGACTCTGGAGTTTGACGGTTGTCCACCGGGAAGCAGTCCTGCCCAACCTGATTTATTAAATACAGTACCAGTAATAGAGGGTGTGGACGTGTGGGAAACCGCCCCCGCACCCTCCCTATCCCGTTCGCAGCCACTCACCTGCACCCCCTCTCCCCCCTGTGGACGGAGGTGTGGAGAACCCCCGCGCTCTCCACGCCGTCCACGCCGCACCCCCTCCGCGCCGGATCTCCACAAGCTCTCCACACCCCTTCCACACCGGTTGTCCACGGCGCCGCGGGGCCCGTCAGCGGAGCGCGGCGCGCAGGCCGTCCACCCGCTCGCGGAAGCCCGGGTCCGCCGCCATGTCCTCCTCCACCTTGGCGATGGAGTGGATCACGGTGGAGTGGTCGCGGCCGCCGAACAGCTTGCCGATCTCCACCAGCTGCAGGTCGAACAGGTCCTTGATCAGGTACATCGCCACCTGGCGGGGGATGGTCAGGTCCTTGGTGCGCTTCTTGGACTGGAGCGCCTCCGCCGTCACCCCCCAGGCCGCCGCCACCCGCTCGCGAACCGCCGTCGGCGTGAGCCCGGCACCGCCGTCGCGGCCCTCGCCCGGGGCGCCGCCCAGCACCTCGCGCGCGAACTCCACGCTGATCTCCCGGCGGTAGAGCGAGGCGTGCGCGAACAGCTTGGTCACCGCGCCCTCCAGCTCCCGCACCGAGGAGGTGCGCGTCTGGGCGATGTAGGTGAGCACCTCGTCCGCGTCCGCCATCTGCAGCCCCTCCTCCTCCATCTTCTTGCGGAGGATGGCCATGCGCGTCTCGAAGTCGGGCGGCTTGATGTCCGCCACCAGCCCCCACTCGAAGCGGGAGATGAGGCGGTCCTCCAGCCCGATCTCCTTGGGCGGCCGGTCCGAGGTCAGGACGATCTGCTTCTGCGCGTCGTGCAGCGCGTTGAAGGTGTGGAAGAACTCCTCCTGCGTGCGCTCCTTCCCCTCCAGGAACTGGATGTCGTCCACCAGGAGCAGGTCCATCTGCCTGTACTGGCGGCGGAACTCCGCCATGGACCCCTCCTGGATGGCGCTCACCAGCTCGTTGGTGAAGCGCTCCGAGGAAAGGTACATCACCCTCTTCCCCGCGTCGCGCCCCAGCATGGCGTGGCCGATGGCGTGCATGAGGTGCGTCTTCCCCAGCCCCACCCCCCCGTAGATGAAGAGGGGGTTGTACATGCGCGCCGGCGCCTCGGCCACAGCGTGCGCCGCGGCCGCCGCGAGCTGGTTGTTGTTGCCGACCACGAAGCGGTCGAAGGTGTAGCGCTCGTTCAGCGGCGACAGCCCGGGCGCGGGGCGCGGCTCGGGGGCGGCGGCGTAGTCGGCGGGGGCGGCGCGGACGGGCGGGGGCGCGGGGGCGGGCGCGGAGGGCGGCGCTCCGAGCGGCACGTCGTTGAGGCGCCCGTTCGCCCGCACCTGCACCGACAGGGTGAAGCGCCGGTCGAAGAGCTGCTCCCCGATGCCGGCCAGCAGGTCGCCGTACTTGTCCTCCACCCAGTCCGCGGCGAAGCGGTTGGGGGCGGACACCACCAGCAGGTCCTGCGAGATCGCGACGGCCTCGGTGCGCTCCAGCCAGGTGCGGAAGGCCTGCTCCGGGAGCGCCGCTCGGGCGCCGTCCAGGATTCGCGACCAGACCTCGGCGGCGGTAAGCTCCATGCTGCGTTGTCGGGGTACAGCGTTGGGGACGGGCGACGGGGGGCAACCTAGAAAGGCCATGTGGAAAAGTCAAGGAAGGGGCGCCGTTGCTGGAGGTTCGGCGGTTTTCCACAGGCTGGGTGGGGTGAGTTGGGCGTGCCCCTCGCTGGCGCTCGGGTCGGGCTGCGGCTCCGTAGGGCGGGATACGACTCCGCCCAACGGAGGCGAGCCCCACGGAACTACTGTGGGTCTCGCCGCTTCGCGCTCGCGTCCCTCACGCGGGCACCCAGCCGGGGCGGGGATCGCGGTTGACGGAACGCCGCCCGGGAGCTACATTGGAGGTCTTTGCCGCACCACAACGGATCACCGCGCAGGATACAGTCATGAAGCCTACGTACCGTCCGCGTAACCGCAAGCGGATCAACAAGCACGGGTTTCGCGCCCGGATGGCGACCAAGGGGGGCCGCGCGGTCCTCAACGCCCGCCGCAGGAAGGGGCGTCACAAGCTGGTCGTCTCGGTGCCCAAGAAGTAGCCCGCTCCTGCCCTCCGGTCCCGTGGCGGGAGGGGACGAGCCGGACGCGGGTGCGCCCGGCACGGGCGGGGGGGAGCCCGGCGGGTTCGGGCTGCCCCGTGCGGCGAGGATCACCGGGTCCGAGGAGATCCGGGGACTTTTCAGACGGGGGAAGAGGAGACGGACGCGCCACCTGGACGCGTTCGTCTCCCCTTCCCCCGCCGCGCATCCCCGCCTGGGGGTGGTGGTGCCCAAGCACAAGCGGCGCATCGTGGAGCGCAACCGGGTGAAGCGGCGCCTGCGCGAGATCGGGCGCACCGTGCTGCTCCCGGCGCTGCGCGGGGCGCCGGTCCCGCTGGACCTGCTGCTGCGCGCCCGGCCCGAGGCGTACGGGGCCTCGTTCGCGGAGCTGCGCGAGGAGCTCCGGGAGCTGGCGGAGGAGCTGTGCTCGCGCGCGCCCTGATCGCCGCGATCCGCTTCTACCAGAAGGGCATCTCGCCGCTCACGCCGGCGTCGTGCCGCTTCCACCCCAGCTGCTCGCAGTACGGGCTGGAGGCGGTGCAGCGCTACGGCGCCGCGCGGGGGAGCTGGCTCACCGCGCGGCGCCTGGCCCGCTGCCACCCGTTCTGCAAGGGCGGGTACGACCCCGTGCCCTGACCGCCGCCCGCGGGCCGAAACCGACGGCTCGGTGGCGCCGTACTCCCGGAGGCGGCGCCCCGGGCCTTCCACGCATACGTCGAGTCGATGGAAAAGCGAGTCCTGTTCGCGGTGCTCCTGATGACCGTGGTCATCATGGCCACCAACCTCCTCTTCCCCCCGTCCGAGGAGCCCGCCCAGCGCCCGGCGGGCGGGGACACCGCGGCGGCGGTCGCGCCGGCGCCCGCGCCCGCAGCGCGCGTCCCGCTCCTCCCGGC
>DATABU010000077.1:0-1635 GCA_036259415.1 Longimicrobiaceae bacterium | reverse complement strand
GACGCTGTCTCCCGGGGCCGGCTTGCAGGGCGATCCCGGCGCCCAGGTACAGACGCCGGGGATTCGCTTTACGCGGTCACCCGCAGATGCAGTCGACGCCGTAGCAGAATCCATCGCTATAGCCGGCCTTGGTGCACAGGTACTGGCACCGGCTGTTCGAGCAGACCCGCGCCGTGTCGGTGGGGGACGCGGGCGTGGCCGTCGCCTCGCGGGCGCCGAACGCAAGAACGGCCAGCACCACCATTCCGAACAGTCCCCGGCCCACCTTCGTGTTGCGTGCGTGACCCATGGATGCCTCCTGTGGTGTGGAGTGTCCGCCGCCCGATCGGACGGCGATACTGCGGGTACTTGCGGACAGCGACACAATAATAGCGCGTCTTTTGTCTCCATCCAGGGGTGCTCGCACTGATCGGCGGCTGCGGGTTATAATCCCGCCGAGCGTAAAACACCGAGGATACGGCGGATGAGCACGGACACGGCAGTGGCGGCGGATCGCAAGGTGATGGAGGTGCGGCGGCTGGGGACGATCTCCTACGCCGATGCGCTGGAGCTGCAGGCGGAGCTGGTGAAGCAGCGCCGCGCGGGGGAGGTCCCGGACACGCTCCTCCTCCTGGAGCACCCGCACGTCATCACGCTGGGGAGCGGGTCGCACGAGGAGAACGTGCTCGTCTCCCCGGAGGAGCGGGCCGCGAAGGGGATCGAGCTGTTCGAGACCGGGCGGGGCGGGGACGTCACCTACCACGGGCCGGGGCAGCTGGTGGGGTACCCCATCCTGGACCTGAAGCCGGACCGGCAGGACCTGCACCGCTACCTCCGCGACCTGGAGGAGGTGCTCATCGGCGTTCTGGCGGAGTGGGGGCTGCGGGGGGGGCGGAAGGAGGGGCTCACGGGGGTGTGGGTGGGGGACCGCAAGCTCGCCGCGATCGGGGTGCGCGTCTCGTCGGGGTGGATCACCAGCCACGGCTTCGCCCTCAACGTCAGCACCGACCTCTCCTTCTTCGGTGCCATCGTCCCCTGCGGCATCACGCAGTACGGCGTCGGCTCCATCTCCGGCGAGATGGGGCGCGAAGTGCCCATGGAGGAGGTGGAGGCGGCCGTGGTGCGCTGCTTCGAGCGGGAGTTCGGGAGGGCCGCGCGGGGCTGACCGGCGAGGCACGGGCGGCGTCCGCGGGACGCGCATGCGAATTGCAGCAGCTGAACGGGTTGGCTCCCGTCCGTCCCGCCGGTGCACCTCCAACCCCCTTCCGCCGGAGGTCCTATGCGCACCCTGGCCGCCGCCGTGCTCGTGCTCGCGCTCACCGCCTGTGGCGAGCCCACCACGTTCTCGTTCGCGACGGGCGCCGCGTCCTTCGCGCGCGGCGACAACCCGCGGGCGCCGCTCGCCGTCTACACCGCGCAGCTCCGCGCCGACAACGAGCGGCCCGTCGCCACGGCGTCGCGGGCCTGGGGGTTCGCGCAGGTGAAGGTGAAGCCGGGCGGCGTGATCGAGTGGACGGTGCGGGTGCACAACCCCGCGGGCGAGGAGTTCCGCGCCGGCCACATCCACGTGGTCACCAACAGCGCGATCGACACGGGCCCGGTCGCGCTGGGGATCCTCTCGGGGGTCTACACCGACGAGAAGTTCGAGGTCAGCGG
>DATABU010000076.1:0-3994 GCA_036259415.1 Longimicrobiaceae bacterium | reverse complement strand
GGTCGAGCACACGGCGGAGCGCATCCTGGCGCTGCGTCCCGAGCGGGTGCTGGACCCACTCGCGCATCTCCTCGCGCGCGATCGGCTCGCCCGTGTAGCTGCTGTTCCAGCCGACGAGCCACAGCGTCGGATCCTCCTCCGTCTCCACCGCGTACGTGTCGTCGAAGATCGTCTCCCAGCCGGAGACCTGCGCCTCGCCCGAGGCCGACCCGGCGGCGTTCGGCACCACGTAGGCGACCAGGCGCCTCTCCCCCGCCCGGTCCTCCCGCGGCAGGACGACGGCCTCGCGGACGCCCGGCTGCTCGCGCAGGACGGCCTCGATCTCGGCCGGCTCGATGCGGAAGCCGCGCACCTTGACCTGCTCGTCCGTGCGGCCCAGGAACTCCAGCACGCCGTCCGCGCGCCAGCGGGCGCGGTCGCCGGTGCGGTAGGCGCGCTCTCCCGCGATGGGGACGAACTTCTCCGCCGTCAGCTCGGGTCTGCCCAGGTAGCCGCGCGCGACGCCCGGGCCGGAGGTCCAGATCTCGCCGGGCACGCCGATGGGGCACAGCTCGCCGCGCGGGCCGCAGACGCGCAGGCGCACCCCGGGCAGCGGCGATCCCAGGGGGTGTCCCTCGATCGTCACGTCGTCCGTGACGGGGTACACGGAGCAGAAGATGGTGCCCTCGGTCGGGCCGTACATGACGATCGTCCGCGCCGGGGCGAAGACGACGCGCATCTCCTCCACCAGGTCCGGCGGGACCGTGTCGCCCCCGACCATCAGGAGCCGCAGCCGCGGCAGCGTCCGCCCGCCGCGCACGACCTCGACCACCTGCCGCATCAGCGCGGGGACGGCGTGCAGCATGGTCGCGTCCGCGCAGGCGTCCGCCAGCGCCTCCAGGCCACGCACGGTCTCGCGCGGCACGACGCGCGTCGCGCCGCCCGCCAGCAGGGGTGCCAGCATCTCCAGCAGCGAGATGTCGAAGGCGACCGAGGCGAGCGCCGGCACCACGTCGTCCGCGCCGAAGCCGAAGACCTCCAGCGCGCCTCGCAGCGTGTGCGCGAGCTGGCGGTGCTCGACCATCACGGCCTTGGGCGTGCCCGTCGAGCCCGAGGTGTAGATGAGGTAGGCGAGGCCCCCCGGGTCGTTCTCCGCTTCTCCGTCTGCGGGGGGAGGAGACGGGGGCAAGGGGGGCCGGTCCATCAGCACCACCTCCGCCTCGTGCTCCGGGAGCACGTCGGCGAAGCCGGACTCCGTCAGCACGTGCGAAGCGCCGGAGTCGCGCAGCAGGAAGGACAGGCGCTCGGCCGGGTAGCTCGGGTCGAGTGGGAGGTAGACGCCGCCCGCCTTCCACACCGCCAGCGGCGCGACGACCGAGCCCGTACCGCGCTCCAGGCACACGGCGACCGTGGTCCCCGCCTCGACGCCCCGGCCGCGAAGCTCCTGCGAGAGACGGCCGGCGTACGCGTCCAGCCCGGCGTAGGAGAGCGACTCGTCTTCGAACAGGACCGCCGTCGCGTCCGGCGTGCGGGCGGCCTGCGCCGCGATGAGGCGGTGCACCGGGACGCCGCCCGCGTACTCGCACGCCGGCCCGCTCCCGTACGCGAGGAGCGCCCGCCCCTCCTCCGCGGGCAGGATCACCAGGCGCGACAGGCGCTCCTCCGGCGAGGCGCAGGCCGCGGCGAGCACGACCCGGTACTGCGCCGCGAAACGCTCGATGGTGGCGGCGTCGAACAGGTCGGTTCGGAAGCGCAGGCTCCCGGCCAGCTCCTCGCCTACTTCCCTGAGGTCCAGCTCCAGGTCGAAGCGCACCGTCCGGATCTCGCTCCCGAACGGCTCCAGCCGAAGCCCGGTGATGGCGGGCGCCTCCCCGGAGTGCACGTTCTGGAGCGCGAACATCACCTGGAAGAGCGGCGTGTGCGACAGGCCGCGCTCCGGAGCGACCTCCTCCACCAGCCGCTCGAACGGCAGGTCCTGGTGGGCGTATGCCCCCAGCGCCGTCTCCCGCACGCGGCGCAGGAGCTCCTGGAACGTGGGGTCGCCGGAGAGGTCGGTGCGCAGCGCGAGCGTGTTGACGAAGAAGCCGATCAGCCGCTCCGTCCCCACCTGTGTGCGTCCCGCGATCGGCGAGCCGACGACCAGGTCCTCCTGCCCCGACCAGCGCGAGAGCAGCAGGTCCAGGGCGGCGTGCGTCACCATGTAGAGCGTAGCGCCTTCCCGCCGGGCGAGAGAGCGCAGCCCGCGTGTGACGTCCGCGGGGAGGCGGAACGCGTGCGAAGCGCCGCGCGAGCCCGCCACCACGGCTCGCGGGCGGTCGGTCGGCAGATCCAGTACGGGGGGCGCGCCACCCAGCTGCTCCCGCCACCAGTCCAGCTGGCGGCGGAGCACCTCGCCCCGGAGCCAGCCGCGCTGCCACACGGCGAAGTCCGCGTACTGCACCGGGAGAGGGGGGAGCAGCGATGCCGGCCGTGCTGCACCGGAGGGCCGCGAGAGTGCCTCGTAGACGGTGAACAGGTCACGGAAGAGCACGCCCATGCTCCAGCCGTCGCTGACGACATGGTGCATGGTGAGCAGCAGCACGTGCTCCTCGCCGGAGAGGCGCGCCAGCGTCGCCCGGAGCAGCGGACCGCGCTCCAGGTCGAAGGGGCGCGCCGCGTCCTCCCGCGCCAGACGGCGCGCCTCGCGGTCGCGGGCCTGCGGCGCGAGCCCGGTGAGGTTCAGCACGGGCAGGCGCGCGGGCGCGACCGGGTGGACGACCTGCACGGCGCCCTGCTCCACCGGGCAGAACGTGGTGCGCAGCGCCTCGTGGCGGCGCACCAGCTCGCCCAGCGCCCGCTCCAGCGCCGCCGCGTCCAGCGCGCCGCGCAGGCGCACCGGCCAGGGCATGTTGTAGCCGGCGCCCTCCGGCTCCATCTGGTGCAGGAACCAGAGCCGCTCCTGCGCGAAGGAGAGCGGCAGCGGCGCCTCCCTGGCGACGGGAGTCAGCGGCGGGAGGGCGGCGCTCTCGCCCGCGCGCCGCTCCAGGTCGATCCGCGACGCCAGCTCCGCCACCGTCTGCGCCTCGAAGAGCGCGCGCAGGGGGATCTCGACGCCGAGCACTGGTCCGACCCGGGCCACCACCCGGGTCGCGAGCAGCGAGTGTCCGCCCAGCGCGAAGAAGTTGTCCCGTATCCCCACGCGCTCGATCCCCAGCACCTCCGCCCAGATCCCCGCCACCACCTCCTCCACCGGCGTGCGCGGCGCCTCGTACCGCTCCCCCTCCCCGGCATACTCCGGCTCCGGCAGCGCCTTCCGGTCCAGCTTCCCGCTGGGTGTCAGCGGCAGCGACTCCAGCTCCACGACGGCCGACGGCACCAGGTGCTCCGGCAGGCGCGCCGTCAGGTGCTCCCTGAGCGCGGCGGGAGAGATGGTCTCGCCGGACGCCGCGACCACGTACCCCACCAGCCGCCGGTCGCCGGCGATGCCGGAGGGGGCCTCCCGCGCGACCACGACGGCCTCGCGCACGCCCGGGTGCTCGAGGAGGGCGGCCTCGACCTCGCCTGGTTCGATGCGGAAGCCGCGAATCTTCACCTGCGCGTCCACCCGCCCCAGGAACTCCAGCTCCCCGCCCGCCCGCCACCGCGTCCGGTCCCCCGTCCGGTACAGCCGCCCGCCAGCCTCGCCCCCGAATGCGTCCGGTACGAAGCGCTCCGCCGTCAGCTCCGCCCGGCCCAGGTACCCGCGCGCCACCCCCGCGCCGCCCACGTGCAGCTCGCCCGGCACGCCCTCCGGCACCGGCTCCCCCCACGCGTCCAGCACGTACACGCGCGCATTCGCCACCGGGCGCCCGATCGGCGGCGCCTCCGCCGCGCCCGGCGCGCACGCGTGGGCCGTGGTGTAGATGGTCGTCTCCGTCGGCCCGTACATGTTCACCAGCCGCCGCCCGCGCGACCAGCGCGCCGCCGTCTCCGCCGAACAGCGCTCCCCGCCCGTGCTGACCGTGCGCAGCGCCGGGAAGTCCGCCTCCGGCAGGCT
>DATABU010000075.1:0-2102 GCA_036259415.1 Longimicrobiaceae bacterium | reverse complement strand
GGCCGCCACCCGCACCACCGGCGCGGCCTGGGAGACGCGGGGGAGCGGGCGCGCGGCCGTGATGTCCGGCAGCGGCGACGGCCGCGGCCCCTCCGACGCGGTGGGCGAGATCGCCTGGGTGGCGCTGCGCGACGGGGCGGTGCGGTCCATCACCTACCGCGAGCCGCAGGGCTTCCGCACCGTCTCCGAGCCGGCCGACGCCACCCGGCGCGGGGTGGCCGCTGCGCGCGCGGAGGCGCTCCTCCGCCAGGGCGACGACCACGCGGCCGGCGGCGAGCTGGCGCTGGCGCTGGACCGCTACGACCGCGCCGACGTGCTCCGCCCGGACGACCCCGAGACCACCCTGCGCATCGCACGCACGCTGGACAAGGCGCTGCGCCCGTACGAGGCGCAGCTGCGCTACCGCATGTTCCTGCACCAGATGGAGATGGAGCGCATCCGCGTCACCGGCGAGGCGTACGCGCGCTGGGCCGCCGCCATCGCCGAGGCGCGCGACCGCGTCGTCGTCCTGGACCGCAGATGACGACGCCGACCGGGCTCCGGCGCGGGGCCGCGGCCCTCGCCCTGGCGGCGGGGCTGGCCGGGTGCGCGGGGCGGGGAGCCTTCCCGGCCCGCCCCGCGCCCGGGGCGCTCCCGGCGGGGTCGCCGCTGCGCAGCGCCACCCTCGCCGAGGGCGACGCCTGGCTGCGCCACTACCTGATGGCGGGCGACCACGAGTCCGCGCTCCGGCTCCTGGACGCGGGGGCGCGCACCGCCCCGCGCGACGAGCTGGTGCGGCGCCTCCAGCTGGGAGTGGTGCTGCACCAGGCGGGGCGGTACGCCGCCAGCGACGAGGCGCTCGACTGGGCCGAGCGGGAGGCGGAGGACCGCATCACCCGCAGCGTGGCGCGGGCGGCCGGCTCGCTGCTGGTGAACGACGGGGTGCTGGAGTACGTGCCCCCGCCCGCCGAGCGGGCGATGATCCCCTACTACCGCATGCTCAACCACCTGGCGCTGGGCGACCGCGCCGGGGCGGCGGTGGAGGCGCGCAAGGCGGGCGCGCTGCCGGCCGGCCGGGAGCCGGGCGAGGGGTGCGCGGGGGAGGCGCTCCTCCCCTGGCTCTCCGGGATGGTGTACGGCGCCGCCGGCGAGCGCAACGACGCGCTGGTCTCGCTGCGCCGGGCCGAGCGCGCCTTCGACGGGTGCGCGGGCGAGGGCCCCGCCGCTCCCCCCACCCTGGGCGCCGACCTGCTCCACGCCGCGGAGGGGCTGGGCATCCGCGAGCTGGCCAACTCCGCCCGCGCGCGCTACGGGCTCGCGGCGGAGCCGGCGGGACGTTCCGCGGAGCTGACGGTGCTGGTGGAGCACGGCTGGGTGGCGCACCGCACCGGCGAGGAGCTGCACGTCCCCGTCTTCCCCGAGGAGCTGGAGGCGCTGGAGGGGGAGGACGACGACGAGGGCGCCGGCTCCGCGGCGGCGCGGATCACGGCGCGCTTCCTGGGGAACCTGGGCGAGCAGGCCGCCTGGGGCTCCGCGTTCGACGACCACCCCGCGGCGCGCTGGGCCGCCACGCTCTCCGGGGGGCACGTCCTGAAGCTCGCCTGGCCGGAGTACCGGCTGGAAGCCAGCCGTCCCGCCGCGGTGCGCCTGCTGGTGGACGACACCGCGGCCGCCGCGGCGCCCGTGGAGGACGTCTCGGGCTGGGTGGTGCGCGACTTCGAGGGGCGGCGCGCAATGCTCCTCGCCCGCGCGGTCGGGCGGGGTGTGCTGAAGCTGGTGGCCGCGCGCGGGCTGGAGAGGAAGGCGGAGAAGGAGGGCGGGGAGGCCGCGGGGTACGTGGTGGGCCGGCTGGCGAGCCTCGCGGGGAACGCGCTGGAACAGGCCGACACCCGCAGCTGGTCGCTCCTCCCCGACCGCGTCTCGCTGGCGAAGGTGGCGCTCGCCCCGGGGGAGCACCGCGTGCGCATCGAGGTGGAGCGCGGCGCGGGGGAGGCCCCGGACACGGTGGAGCTGGGGACCGTCACCGTCCGCCCGGGAGAGCGCGTCGTCCTGAGCCGCCGCGTCTGGGGCGCCGACCCCGGCGGCGCGGCCCCCCTCCGCCGACGCCGGCCGCGCCGCTTCGA
>DATABU010000074.1:0-2961 GCA_036259415.1 Longimicrobiaceae bacterium | reverse complement strand
GCCGCTGCTTTCCGACCGGCGGTCCGGCTACGGGCGCGTCTGCTGCTGGTTCGCGGGGATGGGGGCGCAGGCGACCGGGGGTGTCGCGGGCCCCGCGTTCGAGGTCTTGAGCACCACCGCGTGCTGCCCGTTCATGACCGTGGTCGCCGGGACCGCCACCGTGTCCGAGGCGGCTCCCACCCCCGTGGAGCCGATCTGGAAGCGCAGGTCGAGCGGCGCGACCTCGGCCCCGGGGTTCTCGCACGGGCCCCGGACGATGGCGCCCCGGAACACGGTGCTCGGGCCGGCGTCGTAGACGGCCACGGAGACCAGCGTGCCCGCGGCCTCCACGCCGGAGACGGTGAGCGAGGCGTTGATCGGATAGTTGTTCACGGGGAGGAAGCGCCCGGTGACGGTGAGCCCGCCCCGCTCGTCGCGGACCGGGACCGGGGTCGTGGGCGCGGGCGTCTCGTACGGCGCCGTCTCGCCGGGCCCCGGCCCGCCGCTCACCTCCATGGTACGCTGCGCGTCGTCGGCCGGCACCTCGGCGGACTCGTACCGGAGGTCGGGGTTGTCGTCCGGCGTCGGCCGCTCCAGGGTGCACGCGCCCGCGGCAGCCGCCAGGGCGAGGGCGAGCAGGGGATTCCGTCTCATGCGTGGCTCCGTATCTGCCTGTGGCCTGGTCCCTCGATCGGGGGCTACGGGCTGGGCAAGGAGCATTCCACGGACGGGCGGCCGCGTCAGGGCGCGGCGAGCGCGCGGTTGGCGGCCTCCAGCTGCTCCGGCCGCCCGACGTCCAGCCAGAGGGCGCCGTCCACCCGGAAGGGGAGGATCCGCCCCCCCTCCCCCGCGATCCGCAGGTACGGGTCCAGGATGGAGAAGACGCCGCGCTCGGTGACGCGGGTGAAGAGCTCCGGCGAGATCACGTGCACCCCCGCGAAGGCGAGGCTGACCACCTCTCCTTCGGCGGGGCGGGAGCGGAGGTCCACCCCGCGGCGCTCGTCGGTGCGCCCCAGGAGCCCGCGGCGGTCGAAGAGGAGCTTGCGGGTGGTGGGACGGTCCATCACCGCCAGGGTGGCGAGCGCGCCGCTCTCCCGGTGCGCCGCGTACATCTCCCGCAGCGGGAGGTCCGTGACGACGTCGGCGTTGTGCGCGAAGAAGGGGGCGTCGCGGCGGAGGAACGGCGCAGCGTGCAGCAGCCCGCCGCCGGTCTCCAGCGGCTCCCGCTCCTCGCGCACCACGTCCACCTGCACGCCCCAGCCGTCCCGTCCGGCGACGTAGCGCTCGATCTGCTCGGCGTGGTGGTGGGCGTTGATCACCAGCCGGTCCGCGCCCGCGTCGATCAGCCGGCGCGCCACCCGCTCCAGCATGGGGACGCCGCCCACCTCCACCAGCGCCTTGGGGACGCGGTCGGTCAGGGGGCGCAGCCGCGTCCCCAGCCCCGCCGCGAAGAGCATGGCGTCCACGTCAGCGCGCCGCCGCCGCGGCCGGCGCCCCCTCCCGCGCCGGCCAGCGGCCCTCCTCGCGGTGGGCCAGCGCCACGTTCACCTGCGGGAACGTGCTGCGGAGATGGCCGGCCAGGCGCTCTGCGAAGTACACCGAGCGGTGCTGCCCGCCCGTGCACCCGAAGTGCACGCTGAGCGAGGTGAAGCCGCGCGTCAGGTACGTCTCCACCTGGTTCTCCACCAGGCCCCGCACGTGCTTCCAGAATTCCGCCACCTCCGTGACCTCCTCCAGGAACTTGGCCACCGGCTCGTCGCACCCGCAGAGCCCCGCGTACTCCGCGTAGCGCCCCGGGTTGTGGAGGGCGCGGCAGTCGAAGACGAACCCGCCCCCGTGTCCCCCCGAGTCCTCCGGGTAGCCGTGCTTGTAGCTGAAGCTCCCCACGTGCACGGTGAGCCCCGGGGGGACCTGCACCGGCGTCTTGCGCAGCGTGCGGGAGGCGACGATGCGCTCGAAGACGGCGCGCAGCTCGGGGACGTCCACGGGGAGGAAGCCCGTCTCCATGAGCCGCTCCACGTTGCGGATGGCGGGGGGAACGCTGGCGAGGAAGCGCGGCTTGCGCTCGAAGAACCCGCGGTACCCGTACGCGCCCATGGCCTGCATGATCCGCACGAACACGTAGCCGCGGAAGTGCTGGCGGAAGCGCTCCCGGTCCACCGGGAGGTACTGCTCCAGCGCGTCCAGGTAGTGGTCGAGCAGCTGGTCGCGCAGCGCCTCGGGGATGGCCGCCTTGGGGTCGTACAGGAGCGAGGCCACGTCGTACTGGAGCGCCCCGCGGCGGCCGCCCTGGTAGTCGATGAACCAGGGCTTCCCGTCGCGCAGCATGACGTTGCGCGACTGGAAGTCTCGGTACATGAAGTGGCGGGTGTCGGCCCCCAGCAGGAAGGTGGTGAGCCGCTTGAAGTCCTTCTCCAGCCGCGACTCGTTGAAGGGGACGTGCGCCAGCTTCAGGAAGTGGTACTTGAAGTAGTTCAGGTCCCACAGGATGGACTGGCGGTCGAAGGCGGCGCGCGGGTACGCCACCGAGTAGTCCACCGCCCTGCCGCCCTCCACCTGGAAGCGCGGAAGGGTCTCCACCACGCGCCGGTACACGGGGACCATGGACGTGGGGAAGTCGCCCCCCTCCTCCGCCCGGGCCAGCGAGAGCGCGTCGAAGAGCGTGGTGTCCCCCAGGTCCTCCTCCAGGTAGACGCCGGCGTCCTCGTCGGCCCCGTAGACCTGCGGCACGGGCAGCCCCACCGAGCGGAAGTCGCGCGTGTACGACAGGAAGGCGCGGTTCTCCTCCCGGTCGGGCCCCACCACGCCGATGGAGGTCTCGTACGAGTCCCCGATCACGCGGTACATGGAGCGGCTCGACCCGTCCCCCTCCAGCGGGAGGATGGAGGCGGGCGGCTTTCCGAAGTGCTGCTCGAACAGGCGGCGGAGGATCTGCTGCACGGTGGCTTCGCGCGTAACGGGGTGTTCTCCAACGGGTAACCG
>DATABU010000073.1:0-1571 GCA_036259415.1 Longimicrobiaceae bacterium | reverse complement strand
GGGCGGCGGGAGCGCCGCCCCGGGTCAGCTCAGCTCACTGGGTGGACGCGTACTTCCGGAGGATGCGGGCGAGCCAGGCGCGCCCCTCGTCGCCGAACGGGCGCTCCACGCCGTCGACCCGGTAGTGCCACTGGATTTCGCCCCCGGCCGCGCGCTGCGCCTCCAGCCGGCGGGTGGTGGACCCGCGCCGGGGCTTCAGCGGGTCGGGGTCGGGGAAGGCGGGGTAGATCGTCTCCTCCACGAGGAGCGAGCCGCCCGGGAGGATGCCGACCAGCTCGGTGCCGCGGAGATGGAGGTCTCGGGCGCGGATGGTCGCCCGGTGCGAGGGCTCGTCGTCGTGCTGCCCCTCTATCTCCAGCGTCGCGTCCCAGCCCTGCACCTCGCGGGCGGGGCTGCGCGCCGGCTCGGGGGAGCGCGAGGCGCCCCCGGAGCTGCGCGTCGGCCTGGTCAGGTGGACGTGCAGGCGGTCCAGGAAGGCCGCGGTCCACGCCTCGGCCTGCGCGTCGTACGGGCGGGGCCTCCCGTCCACGTGGAAGGTGCGGGTCTCCCGGCCGCGGGCGTCCGCGCGGATCTCCAGGCTGCGGGTCGCGGGCCCGGTCTCGCCCAGCACGACGCGGCCGCCCGGCCGGACGACCACGCGCGAGGTGGAGCCGTTGACCTGGACCAGGAAGTCCTTCCCCTCCACCAGGAGCTGCCACCTGGCCCCGTCGCGCTCGTCGTCGTACACCAGCTTCCCGTCGCTGAGCGACATCCGGGTGATCCAGCCGTCCGCGTCCGGCGTGTCCGAGGGAAGGGGGAGCCTGCCGGCCCTGCCCCGCGCCTCCGCCCCGCTCCGGGGCCGCTCCTGCCCCCCGCCGAGGAGCGCCGTGATGGCGTAGGCACGGTCGCTCTCGGTCGGGACCGCGCTCGCGGTGCGGAGGTAGAGGTCGCGCAGCCCCCCTGTCACCCTGCCGGTCGCGGCCGCGGGGGCCAGGACGTCGCGCACGTCGGAGCTCGTCCCCAGGCGCCCCGCGGCGGAGATGACGGAGGCGAGGCTCTCCGGGTCGGTGTGCCCCCGCTCCAGCACCAGCCGGAGCAGGTCGCGCCGGTCCGAGGAACCGGACACCGTGTCCAGGGAGCGGAAGAACGCCCGGCGCACCGAGGCGTCGCGCATCCACCCGCCCCCGGCCACCTGCGCCAGCACGTGGCGCTGGTCGGAGCTGCTCCGCACCGACGCGACGCTCTCCAGCGCCGCCACCACCCCCGCGCGCCCCACCTCCGGGCAGGTGACCACCGCCGCCAGCACGTCCCGCTGCGCCGAGGGCGAGGTCATGCGCGCCGCCGCCCGCGCGATCTCGACGTAGACGCCGGAGTCGGGGCGCTGCTTCACCAGGGCGGACAGGTACCCGGCCCGCGCGCCGTCGTCCCGGAGCGACCAGGCGGCGGCGACCTCCGGGCTCTCCCGTACGGGAGCGGGCGGCGCGGCCTGCGCCGGGACTCCGGCAAGCGCCCCGCCATCCGCCTCGGCGCGGGCCGGCTCGACGGCCGGCGCGGCGGCCCCGGACACGGCGGCGCGGGGGAGCACCGGCGGC
>DATABU010000072.1:0-3430 GCA_036259415.1 Longimicrobiaceae bacterium | reverse complement strand
CACGATGGCCACGCGCGGGTCGTTGCGGACGGCCTCGATGCGCGCCGCGGGGATCACGGCCGAGAAGCCGCGCGCCGCGTGCTGGCGGACGTAGCGCAGCATGAAGCCGCCCTCGCGCGCCATCTCGCTGGCCGTGCTCTGAACGTCCACGCCGTCCTTGAAGGTCACCAGGTAGATCGGGGCGTTCTCCGACCGGGCGGCGCTCGCCGATTCGGGCGAGAGGGTGGGCGCCTGTTCGCAGGCGGCGACGCCCAGGACTGCGGCCAGTGCGGCGAGGGGGAGCTTGCGCTGCATCGTCTTCCTCCGGTCGGAGATGGTGCCCGCCCCCCGGGGTCCCGGGAGTGCGGCGTACGGGGGAGGGGTGCCAGGCGCGGCGCCCCTCCGGCGGCGAGTCGCACCGGGGCAATTCCGGTTCCGCATCTCTGGATGTGTCGTAAACTGTGTGTAGAGCAGCTGTTCTGCTCCTGCGGGGCGTTCCCGGGGCGTCGCGCTCCTGCACCAGAACGGTGCGCGGCACGGGCGCCCGCTCCATCCGGGGCGGGCGCACCGCCTTTCGCGGCGGCGGACGGAGCCGCTAGCTTCAGGAGCTCCACGCCTGCGCGCCCACCGCCTCCAGCCCGATGGATCCGTCCCAGCCTTGAGCACCGCAGCCGAGAACCTCCCCGCCGCGCTCCCGGAGCCGGAACGGCGCTGGCGCTGGCTGTCCCCGGCCGTGGGCGCGGCGCTGCTCCTGGCCGCGGTCTGGGTGCTGCACCGCGAGCTGCGCGAGGTGCGCTACCGCGAGGTGACCGCCGCGCTGCGCGCGCTCCCGCCCCTCCGCGTCTTCCTGGCCTTCCTGGTCACCGCCGTCAACTACGCCATCCTCACCGGGTTCGACCTGCTGGGCTTCGTCTACATCGGCAGGCGGGTGAACGCGTGGAAGGTGGCCGTGGCGTCCTTCACCGGGTACGCGGTCAGCAACAGCGTGGGGTTCGCGCTCATCTCCGGGACCTCGGTGCGCTACCGCTTCTACTCGCGCTGGGGGCTGACGGCGGGAGAGCTGTCGCAGGTGGTCCTCTTCTACTTCGGGACCTTCTGGCTGGGGCTGCTGGTGCTGGGCGGGTGGACCCTGGCCTTCGAGCCGCACCCCGCGCTCCTCGCGCTCCCCGGGGGCGCGCTGGTGCGCCCGGCCGGCGCGCTGCTCCTGCTCATGGCGGCGGGGTACGCGGCGGCGGCGGCTCTGCACCGCGCCCCGCTGCGGCTGGGGCGGTTCACCATCCCCTTCCCGCCGCTCCGCCTGGTGGCGGGGCAGTTCGTGCTGTCCATCCTGGACTGGGCGCTGGCGACTGCGATCTTCTACTACGTCCTCCCGCCGGGCCGCATCGGCTTCGGCGAGCTGCTGAGCGCCTTCCTCGCCGGGCAGATCCTGGGGCTCCTCAGCCACGTCCCCGGCGGGCTGGGGGTGTTCGAGGGGACGATGATGCTCCTCCTCCGCCCCTACTTCCCCGCGGAACAGATCCTCTCCGCGCTCGTCCTCTACCGGGTGCTCTACTACCTGGTGCCGCTGGCGGCGGCGCTGGCGATCCTGGTGGCGGACGAGGTGCGGCAGCGGCGGCACCACTTCGTGCGGCTGGGCGGGGCGTTCGGGGCGCTGACGCGGCAGCTCGCCCCCAAGGTGCTCGCGGTGTTCACGTTCCTCGCGGGGGCGCTCCTCCTCTTCTCCGGCGCCACCCCCGCGGCGGGCGGCCGCATCGGCTGGCTGAGCGGGTTCGTGCCGCTGGCCGTCACCGAGGCGTCGCACTTCCTGGCGAGCGTGGTGGGGGTGGGGCTGCTGGTGGCCTCCAACGGCGTCGCCCGGCGGCTGGACGTGGCCTACTACTTCGCGGCCGCGGGGCTGGTGGCGGGGATCGTGGCATCGCTGCTGAAGGCCGCCGACTACGAGGAGGCGCTCCTCCTGGCAGGGGTCCTGGCGGCGCTCGTCCCCAGCCGCGCCGAGTTCGACCGCAAGGCGGCGTTCTGGGCGGCGCGCTTCTCCCCGGGGTGGATCGCGGCGGTCCTGGCGGTGGTGGGCGCCTCCATCTGGCTGGGGTTCTTCGCCTACAAGCACGTGGAGTACACCAGCGACCTGTGGTGGGAGTTCGCGGTGGACCGCAGCGCTCCGCGCTTCCTGCGCGCCTCGGTGGGTGCCACCATGGCCATCCTGGCCTTCGGCGTGCTGCGCCTGCTGCGCCCCGCCCCACCGGAGGTGCGGCAGCCCTCGGCCGGGGAGCTGGCCGTGGCGGAGCGTGTGATCGCGGCGCAGCCCTCCACCATGCCCTACCTGGCCTGCCTGCGCGACAAGACGCTCCTCTTCGGCGAGGCGGGGGACGCCTTCCTGATGTACGCGGTGCAGGGGAAGAGCTGGGTGGCGCTGGGCGGCCCGGTGGGCCCGCCGGAGCGGGCCCCGGAGCTGATCCGCGCCTTCATCGAGCGGGCGGACGACTTCGGCGGCGACCCGGCCTTCTACCAGGTCCCCCGCGACCGGCTGCACCTCTATGCCGACTTCGGGCTGACCTTCGCCAAGCTGGGCGAGGAGGCGTACGTCCCCCTGGACTCGTTCACGCTGGACGGCGCGGCGCGCAAGCCCTTCCGCCTGGTACTGAACCGCTTCGCCAGGGCCGGGCTCGTCTTCCGCGTCGTCCCCCCGGAAGGGGTGCCGGCGCTCCTCCCGGAGCTGCGCGAGGTTTCGGACGCCTGGCTGCGGAGCAAGGGCGCCGCGGAGAAGGGGTTCTCGCTCGGCTTCTTCGACCCGGACTACCTGGCGCGCTTCCCGGCCGCGGTGGTGGAGGACGGCGGGAGCGTCGCCGCCTTCGCCACGGTGTGGCCGGGGCCGGACGGGACCGAGCTGTCGGTGGACCTGATGCGCTACCGCCCCGACGCCCCCCGCGACGTCATGGAGGCCACGCTGCTGCACCTCATGCTCTGGGGGAAGGAGCAGGGGTACGCTCGCTTCAACCTGGGGATGGCCCCGCTCTCCGGGCTGGAGCTCTCGGCCCTGGCGCCGGCCTGGAACCGCGTGGGGCACTTCCTCTTCCACCAGGGGGAGGGGATCTACAACTTCCAGGGGCTGCGCGCCTACAAGGAGAAGTTCCACCCGGTCTGGGAGCCGCGCTACCTGGCGTACGCGCCGGGGCTGCACCTCCCCCGGCTGGCTGCGGACCTCTCCGCGCTGGTGGCCGGGGGGTACCGGAGGATCTTCCGTTGACCCGCGCGGGGGGGGACTTCCACGGCGGGGTCGGGCGTGCCCCTCGCTGGCGCTCGGATCGGGGGGTACTGCGGATTCGGGCGTGCCCCCGGCTGCGCCGGGGTCGGGCTGCGGCTCCGTAGGGCACGATACGACCGTGCCCAACGGAGTCGAGCCCGCGCGCTGTGCCTCTGAACTGAGGTGCCGCGCGGTCTCGCCCCTTCGGGC
>DATABU010000071.1:0-3819 GCA_036259415.1 Longimicrobiaceae bacterium | reverse complement strand
ACGAGGCCGGCCGGCCGAAGGGGGCGCAGGCGGCGAGCGCGAGGAGCGCCGCCAGGGCGGTGGTGCTGCGGGAACAGGCTCGGATCACGGGACGCACTCCGGTTTTTTGGCGAGGGGTCCCGCAAGGTAGAGGCCGGCACGGATAAGTCAACAACAGAGCTGTCGGGGGCCGGGCCGGGGGGCGCGGCCGCGCGGTCGGAGCCCAGGAGCGCCGCCGGCCCGGCTACGGCGCGCGGAGGCCGCCTCCGGCCGCCCGGGGAGCGGCGGTGCGCAGGAAGCCCCCCGCCCCCGCGAGGTACCCGAGAATGGGGGAGACGCCATAGCCCATGACGGGGACCGGGAAGCTCCCGACCAGGGGAGCGAGCGCCACCAGCGCCACGTACGCTCCCAGGGCGGCGCCCACGCGGCGTCCGGCACCCCCTCCGGCGAGAAGGAAGGGGAGCGGCAGCAGGGCCAGCGATGCGGCCGCCGCCACGCCCCAGCCCTCTCCGAGCCCCGCGGCCATTCCGAGGATCTCCTCCACGTGGGGAACCGGTGCCAGGGGATCCCGCTGCCGCCAGGTCAGGCCGGCGAGGACCGGCAGCGGCAGCAGGCCGGCGAGCCGCGGCAGGCGCCCGCCCGCCCCGGGCAGCAGCAGGACGACCGACCCCGCCGCGAACGCCGTGGCCTGCGCGGCGTCGGGCTGGAGAAAGAGCGCGAGCGCCACGCCGGTCGCCGCCAGGGTGGACACCCACCACCCCCGCGCCTGCGCCAGGGGGAGGAGGGCGGCGAGCAGGAGCGGCAGGAGGACTCCCGCGGCATGCAGGCGCACCGGCCCGAGCGCGACCCACCGGTGGACGCCCTGGACCCCCGGGGCGAGCATCGTGGCGGACAGCGCGGCCAGGGTGAGCACGACGACGGCGTCGGCCCAGCGGACGCGCAGGGCCGGGCTCCGGGTCCGCCAGATGCCCAGGCACAGCAGCGCACCCGCGGCCCAGGCGGCGACGTTCTGCCCCCACAGCAGCGCCGGCACGCCGGACGCCCGCATGACGAGCACACCGGCGAGGAGCGCCGGCACGGGGGCGAGCAGGCAGAGCAGCCCTGCCCGGTACGGACTCCTCCGCGGACTCTGCGTCGTCATCGGCTGGGTCTGGGGGGCTCGCCGGCGAGGCCGCCGTCGGGTGAGGGGAGCGTGCGGCAGGAGGGGGCTCCTCCTGCCGGCGGCGTGCGGATGCGGGTCAGAGCCGGGGCGGAGCCGCCGCGTCCGGGATCTCCAGCTCCATCTCCGCCTCGGGGGAGTACACCGTCTCCGGGCGGAAGCGGAAGCCGGTCTTCTCGTACGAGCGGATCGCGGCGCGGTTGTGCGGCTCCACGGTGAGCCAGAGTCGCCGCATCCCCAGCGCCCGCGCGACCTCCGCGGTCAGGCGGTTGACCCGCGTCCCCACCCCGCGGCCGCGGATCCCCTGGTCCAGGAAGATGGCGTACTCGCCCACGCCCGGCTTCCCGGTGGGGACCAGGAAGGCGTGCCCCACCACCGCCCTGTCCGCCTCCACCAGCAGGTGCGTCCCCCCGTCCAGGACGGAGTCCAGCCACCGCCCGATGCGGTAGCTCCCCTGCGGGGGGAGCCCCTGGGCGGTGCGCTTCGGCTCGAACTCCTCGTAGAAGCGGGCGAGCGCCTCCCGGTCGGCGGGCTCCATCTCGCGGACGCGGAAGGGCTCGCCCCGGCGGTCTCGCAGCGCCGCGGGGAGGAGCAGGGCCAGGGGGGAGGGGGGGGCGGCCACCGCGCTCACGTCAGAACCCCATCCCCCACCCGCGCAGGAGCGGGAGCGCCTGGCGGCGCAGCGACTCCAGGGTGCGCAGGTTGGTGGCCTCCACCTCGGCGCGGCGGGGCACGGGGGGAAAGGCGTCCGGCTCGTCGCGCAGGCGCTCGGGGAGGAGCTCGGGGCTCTCGCCCTGCCAGCGGTTCAGCCACTCCAGGGGGATGCGGTCGGGGGCGGTCTGCCCCGAGAGCCCGGCCCACACCAGCGACCAGGCGCGCGGCACCACCCGCCAGACGGCGTACCCCCCGCCCCCAGTGGCGACGACGCGCCCGCCGCAGACCCGGTCGGCCACCTCGCAGGTGATGCGCACCGTCTCCTCGTACAGGCGGGTGGTGGCGCGCAGGTGGGTGAGCGGGTCCAGGGTGTGGCCGTCGCACCCGTTCTGGAGGACGATCACGTCCGGGCGGAACGCCTCGGCCACCTCCGGGAGGAGGCGCCCGTACAGGTCGATCCAGGAGTCGTCCTCGGTGGACGGGTCCAGGGGGAGGTTCAGCGAGTACCCGTAGCCGTCGCCCTCCCCCAGCTCGTCCACGAAGCCGGTGCCCGGGAAGAGGAAGCGCCCCGACTCGTGGATGGAGAGGGTGAGCACCTCCGGGTCCTCGTAGAAGATCCCCTGCACCCCGTCGCCGTGGTGTGCGTCGTAGTCGATGTACATCACCCGCGCGCCGTGCTCCTCGCGCATCCAGGCGATGGCGGCCGCCAGGTCGTCGTAGACGCAGAAGCCCGAGGCGCGGGCCCGGTGCGCGTGGTGCAGCCCGCCGGCCACGTTGAAGGCGCGCGTGGCCTCGCCGGACATCACCAGCTCGGCGGCGCGGATGGTGGCGCCGCACACCAGCGAGGTGACCTCGTGCATCCCGGGGAACACCGGGGTGTCGTCGGTCCCCAGCCCCCAGCGCCACGCCTCGCGCGTGTCGGCGCCCTCCCGGCCCAGCCGCTTCACGGCGGCCACGTACTCCGGGGCGTGGACCCGGTGCAGCTCCGCGTCGGTGGCGGGGCGCGGCGGGACCACGCTCACCCCCTCGCCGTCCAGGAGCCCCAGCGACTCCATCAGCGAGACGGCCAGCTCCAGGCGCTTGGGGTTGAAGGGGTGGTCGGGGCGGAAGCGGTAGGCGAGGACCGCCGGGTCCCAGATCAGGGCGCTCTTCATCGGCGGCTCACTCCGCCAGCCGGGCGCGCACGTCCTCCTCCAGCGAGGGCCACCCCACGCGGAAGCCGGCCTCCTCCAGCGCGCCGATCACCTCCCGCGGGTCGATGGTCCCCACGTGGAAGATCACCGTCTTGTCGCCCTGCACGCGCACGGGCGACACCAGCACGCTGACGACGTTCACGGCGCGCTCCGCCAGGATGGCGACGGCGCGGGCCAGCTCCCCCGGGCGGTCGGCGAGCGCCACCTCCAGGCGCGAGGCGGGCTCGGTGCCGCCCAGGATCTGCACCACGGCGCTCAGGATGTCGGTCTCGGAGAGGATCCCCTGGAGGCGGCCGGCCGCGTCCGTCACCGGCACCGCGCCGATGCGGTGCCGGCAGAGCAGCTTGGCGGCGTCCTCGATGGGGTCGGAGCCGGCGCAGGTGACCACCTCGCGCGTCATCACCGCCGAGACGGGGGTCTGCTCCAGGAAGCCGACACGCTCGGGGTCTGGCACGGTGAGCGGCGAGGGCATCGCCAGCCGGATGTCGCGGTCGGAGAGGATCCCCACCAGCGTGCCGGCTCCGCCCACCACGGGGAGGTGGCGGATGCGGTGCTCGCGGGTGAGCCGCAGGGCGTGGCTGAGCGTCTCGTCGGGACCCACGGTGACGGGGTCCCGGGTCATGCTCGTCCGACACCGCATGACCCGGGACCCCTTCACCGTGGGTCCCGACGACACCCTGGCGCACGCCCTCCGCCTCACCCGCGAGCACCGCGTCCGGCACCTCCCCGTCGTGGACGGGGCCGGCATGCTGGTGGGGATCCTCTCCGACCGCGACATCCGCCTGGCGATGCCCTCGCCGCTGACGGTGGCGGACCCGGAGCGGGTGGACTTCC
>DATABU010000070.1:0-6709 GCA_036259415.1 Longimicrobiaceae bacterium | reverse complement strand
ACCGGCGCCGCCGTGCTGGCGCACGTGCCGGTGGAGAAGGTGGGCGTGCTCTTCCTGGTGGAGCGGCGGGGGGAGCGGCTCTTCGAGCCGGAGGACTGGAGCCTGCTGGACGTGCTGATCTCGCAGGCGACCATCGCCATCGAGCGGGTGGAGCTCTTCGAGCGCGTCCGCGAGCTGTCGCTGACGGACCCGCTCACCGGCCTGGGCAACCGCCGCCACATGCAGGTGATGCTGAAGCACAGCCTGGCCGCCGCGCAGCGGGGCGACCCGCTCTCGCTGGTGATGGTGGACCTGGACGGATTCAAGGCGATTAACGACGAGTACGGCCACCTGGAGGGCGACCGCATCCTGCGGCTGGTGGCGGAGTGCCTGCGCGAGGAGATCCGCGGCGCCGACCTCGCGGTGCGCTTCGGCGGCGCCGAGTTCCTCATCATCCTCCCCGGCACCGACCTGGCGGGCGCGCACTCCCTGATCCGGCGGGTGCAGGACCGTCTGGGCGGGCGGGCGCGGATCAGCGCCGGGGCCGCCGAGTACGACCCGAGCATGAAGGCGGCGGACGACCTGATCGAGCAGGCGGACCGGGAGCTGTACGCCTCCAAGAAGGGCCGGCGCGACCTCCCGCCGGGCTGATGTGACGTCCAGTTTGAACTGCGGGTTTGGGCGTGCCCCCGGCTGCGCCGGGGCGGGCGTGCTCGCGGCTCGACTACGGAGGCGCACGCGAAGCAGAACGGCCCCACGCTGCCTGCGCGGGGCCGTTTCGCGTCCTGCGGCGGCGGGGAGCTACGCCGCTTCTTCCGTGCGGGTGATCTCCATGGAGCGCACCGGGATGGCGCGCTTGAGGTGCTTCTCGATGCGGTCGCCGCAGGTGGTGCACAGGTGCATCTCCAGCCGCACGCGCTCGCCGGGGCGCTCGTGCGCGAACTGGAGCGAGGTCCCGCGGCTCCACCCCCCGCACAGCGCGCAGACCTCCGGCGCCGCACGGATCTCCGCCGCGGTGGGGATGCGGCGCTGCCCCTTCCCTCCCCCCGGCCATCTCTGCCTCGTGTCGTCCATACGCTCCATCGCGCGTCGAGCGGGAACGGTTCCGTCACAATGGGACGGACGCACGTTGCAAGTTCACGTCCCGCCCGCCGCCTCACACGCCATTCCGTTGCGAAGAAACGACTTCCCGGAAAACATCCCGCCGGCCGCCCCGACCGCGCACGTGCAGATTGCAAGCGACCCAGCAAAAGCCGTGGCCCGGCCCCCGAGAACTGCGGGGCCGGTGGCCTCCGCGCCGAAGCCTGCGTGAGGGATGCGAGCGCGAAGCGGCGAGACCCGCCGGCCGTTTGGCGGGGCTCGCCTCCGTTGGGCACAGTTGTATCGTGCCCTACGGAGCCGCAGCCCGACCCCGGCGCAGCCGGGGGCACGCCCAAACCCGCAGTACCCCCCGACCCGAGCGCCAGCGAGGGGCACGCCCGACCCCGCAGCAAAACGAGAGAGACCGGGAGCACCCGTCCGCTCCCGGTCCCCCACCATGTCATCGAACAGAAGAGCTCGTTACGGCTCGCCCCGCTCCGCCTCCGAACGGAGCTCCTCGATCCAGGGCGGCACCGGCAGCCCCGCGTCGCGGTACCCGTTCTCCGCCATGGCGAGAAAGGCGTCCACCAGCGCCCGGCGCTGCCCCGGCGGGATCCCCGCGGTCAGCAGCTCCAGCGCCGCCGCCGCCGTCTCCGCGTCCAGCGCGCCCCAACCGCCCTGCTGCGCGACGTGGCGCATGTACCAGCTCACCAGTTTGCGCTCGGTGGATGCGTGTAGCCGGGTCCCGTCGAGCACCTTCCGCAACCCGGTCGGGCTCATCCCCGTCTCGCGCGCGGCCTGGCGGAGCGACGTCTGCTCGGCCCACCGCGCCACCGTCTCCCGCACCCGGGAGATGGCGACCCCCTGCCTACGGGCGTACATGGACGCCTCCGCGGCGGGGGGTGAGCGGAGCACCCGCATGTGCTCTCCGTAAACTATCCGCGCGCGTACACCGGGAAGTATAGCGCCCCCCCCGGGGCCCCACAAGCAAGGGGAGTCGCCAACTGTTCGCACCCGCCGGGGAATCGGACGTCCCGGCGACGCCCGGCCTCTCCTGTCCCTTTCGGCTCCGCGTCCGTTCGCTGCGCATGCCTGCCGTCCCTGCCTGGTGTCCATTGATGCCGCCGACCACGGTACCGAAGGTACACCGAACAAAAACCGAAATCAAGGCTCACGTTGGCGGATTCTGCGCGTAAGTGAAAGTGGACGCGGGGGTTCGGCGGCGGGACGCGGCGCGGGGAAAGGCGGTCCCCGCGGGCGGAGAAAGCAGAAAGTTGACGTGTCGGGTGGGCCCCGTCCACCCGGCGCTTCCCGGGACGCGGCAGGGGCAAAAAGACAGAGGGGCCGCGCGGGCGGCCCCTCCTCCGTTTCGCCGTACCCGGCGGGCCGGCACGTCCCCGGACGGGGATGCCGGCCCGGCACGATCGGCTACTGCGCCGACGGGGCGAGCGTGTAGGTGATCGTCGCGTTGTTCCCGTCGCCGCCCGCGGAGGTGAGCGTGAACCCCTTGGGGCACGACGCCTGGTAGCTGTTGGAGCCGGAGAACGGGTTGTCCCACCCGATGGTCACGTTGCCAGCGCCCTGGAGGTAGAAGGTCACGCTCCCCTCCGTGCCGGTCATGAAGCCGTTCGACTCCGACTGCCACTTGGCGCCGCTGCGCGGCCCGGTGTCGGTCGGGGGGTACATGTCGGAGGTCCAGACGCCGCCCGAGAGCTCGGCGTGGGTGAGCTGGAGGTCGTTCTGGGTCTGGTTCTGGAGGATCACGAGCGTGCTGCGGCTGGCCATCGGTGTCTCCCTGTGCGGGGGTGGGTTGGGTGGGTGCCGATCTGCACCCGCGATGAGGTATCGTCCGTCTCATGACAAAACTTTAGCAGGGACGTCGAGCCGCCCGCGCGCCCCGGCCGACCACTCCATCCGGAGGAGCCCGGGCGTTAGATTCCCGGCATGACCGCACCGCTCCCCCTGCTCCGCGACGGCGTCGTGCGCGGCGCCTGCCCCCACGACTGCCCCGACACCTGCGCCATGCTGGTGCACGTGCAGGACGGCCGCGCCGTGCGCGTGCAGGGCGACCCGGAGCACCCGGTGACGCAGGGCTTCCTGTGCACCAAGGTGAACCGCTACGTGGAGCGCACCTACCACCCGGAGCGGCTGACGGTGCCGCTCCGCCGCGTGGGCGCCAAGGGCGAGGGGCGCTTCGAGCCGGCCGGCTGGGACGAGGCGCTGGACGACATCGCCCGGCGGCTGGGGGAGATCCGCGACTCCGCGGACGGGCCGCAGGCCATCCTCCCCTACTCCTACGCAGGGACGATGGGGCTGGTGCAGGGGAGCAGCATGGACCGGCGCTTCTTCCACCGGCTGGGGGCGTCGCTGCTGGCGCGCACCATCTGCTCGGCGGCGGGGTCGGAGGGGTGGCGCCACACGTACGGCGACCGCATGGGCCCCTCCCCCGAGGAGGCGGAGCACGCGCGCCTAGTGCTGCTCTGGGGGACCAACACGCTGACCTCCAACCCGCACCTCTGGCCGGCGCTGCGCCGCGCCCGGGAGCGCGGCGCGCGGCTGGTCGCCATCGACCCCATCCGGACGCGCACCGCCGCGCAATGCGACCTGCACCTCCCCCTGCGCCCCGGCAGCGACGCCGCGCTGGCGCTGGGGATGATGCACGTGGTCTTCCGCGAGGCGCTGGAGGACCGCGACTACCTGGAGCGCCACACCGTCGGCTGGGAGGCGCTGCGCGGGCGGGCGCTGGCGGATTGGAGCCCGGAGCGAGCCGCGGACGCCACAGGGCTGGCGCCGGAGCAGGTCGAGGCGCTGGCCCGGGAGTACGCGACCACGCGCCCGGCGTTCATCCGCCTGAACTACGGGATGCAGCGCCACGCCGGCGGCGGGACGGCGGTGCGCGCGGTCTCGCTCCTCCCCGCGGTGGTCGGCGCCTGGCGCGACGTGGGCGGCGGGGCGACGCTCTCGACCTCGGGTGCGTTCCGCGCCAACGGGGCGGCGCTGGAGCGGCCGGAATGGGTCCCGCCCGGCACCCGCACCGTCAACATGATCCGCCTGGGCGACGCGCTCACCCTGCCGGACGCGGGGGTGGGCGGCCCGCCGGTGCGCGCGCTGGTGGTCTACAACTCCAACCCCGCCGCCGTGGCACCGGACCTGGGCCGGGTGCGCGAGGGGCTGCGCCGCGAGGAGCTGTTCACGGTGGTGCTGGAGCACTTCCGCACCGACACCGCCGACTTCGCCGACTGGGTGCTCCCCGCCACGACCCAGCTGGAGCACTGGGACGTGCACACCTCGTACGGGCACCTGTACGTGACCCTGAACCGCCCCGCGATCCCTCCCGTGGGGGAGAGCCTCCCCAACTCGGAGATCTTCCGGCGGCTGGCGGCGCGCATGGGGTACGACGACCCGGCGTTCCGCGACGACGACCTGGAACTGATCCGCCAGGCGCTCCGCTCCGACCACCCGCACATGCGGGGGATCACCCTGGAGCGGCTGCTGGAGGAGGGATACGCGCGGCTGGACGTGCCGGCGCCGTTCGCGCCGTACGCAGACCCGGCGCGCTTCAACACCCCCTCGGGGAAGATCCAGGTGCTGGCCCCGGAGCTGGAGCGCCTGGGGGTGGACCCGCTCCCCTCGTACCTGCCCCCCGCGGAGGACGCCCGCGCGAACCCCGGGCTGGCGCGGCGCTTCCCGCTCACGCTGCTATCGCCGCCGGAGCACCCGTTCATGAACTCCACCTTCGCCAACGTCCCCGCGCTGGCCCGCGCCGCCGGCGGGGCGAAGCTCCTGCTGCACCCGGACGAGGCCGCGGCCCGCGGGATCCGCGACGGCGACCGGGTGCGCGCCTGGAACGCGCGCGGAGCCTTCGCCGCGCGCGCCGTGGTGACGGAGGACGTGCGCCCGGGGGTGGCGGTGTCGTACGGGGTGCGCTGGGCCCGCCTCTCGGAGGGAGGGACCACGGTGAACGACACCACCTCCCAGGCCGAGACCGACCTGGGCGGCGGCGCCGTCTTCTACGACAACGCGGTGGAGGTGGAGGCGGTGCGGGGCCCTGAGCACGCGCAGCGTGCGAAGAGCGCGGTGGAGGTGGCGCCGGCGGCCGGCGGGGAGGCGGTCGCGTGAGGGACCGCCCGCTCCGCCTGCTCTTCGTCTCGCACTCCTTCCCCCTGCCCGGCGACCCGCTCTCGAACGTGGGGGGGATGCAGCGCGTGGCGACCGGACTGCACGACGCGCTCGCGGCGCACCCGGGGGTGGAGCTGCACCGCATGGTGCTGGAGACGGCCTGGGAGGACACCACGCTGCGCATGCCCCCCTTCATGGCGGGGCTGCTGCGGGGGATCCCGCGCGTGGTGGAGCGGGAGGCGATCGAGGTGGTCCTCTTCTCCTCCATGGTGACCGCCACGCTGGCGCTCCCCCTGCGCCGCCGGGTGGCCGCGGCGGGGGCGCGGCTCGCCGCCATCCCCGTGGGACGCGACGTGACGCTCCCGGTGGCGCCGTACCAGTGGCTGGTCCCGCGGGTGCTGCGCTCGCTGGACTTCGTACTCCCCATCAGCCGCGCCACCGCCCGCGAGTGCCTGGCCCGCGGCGCGGCCCCGTCCCGGACGCACGTGGTCCCCTGCGGGGTGGACACCGCTGCCTTCGGCCCGCCGGCGGACCGCGCCGCCGCCCGCGCGGAGCTCCTGCGCGCCGTCGGGGCGGAGGACGCCGCCCCCGGCGCGCTCCTCCTCGCCAGCGTCGGCCGCCACCAGGAGCGCAAGGGCTTCCAGTGGTTCGCGTCCGAGGTGATGCCCCGCCTCCCCCAGGACGTGGTCTACCTGCTCGGCGGGGACGGGCCCGCCACCCCCGGCATCCGCGCGGAGGTGGAGCGGCTCGGGCCGGAGCGCCGGGTCCGGCTCCTGGGCCGCCTCACCGAGGAGACGCTGGCGATGCTGTACCGCGGCGCGGACCAGTTCGTGATGCCCAACGTGCCCGTCCCGGGCGACATCGAGGGCTTCGGGGTGGTGATGCTGGAGGCCGGGCTCTGCGGCCTCCCCACCCTGGCCGCCGACCTGGAAGGGATCCGCGACGTGGTGAGCGAGGGAGAGAACGGACACCTCCTCCCCGCCCGCGACGCCGACGCCTTCGCGGCGGCCGTGCTCCGCTACCACGCCGACCGCGGCGCCCTGGAGCGCGCCTCCGCGCGCGCCGCCCGCCACGTCGCCGCCAACTTCGGCTGGCCCGCAGTGGCCGACGAGTACCTGCGCATCCTGCGCACCGGCACGCGGGATGCGGCCGCTCTCACTTCCCACGCGGCGGCCCGCTGAGCGCCCGCCACCCCCTCACCCGCCACGCCGGAGCGCCATGGACGAGGACATCATCGCGATCCTCATGACCGGCCTGATCGTGTTCGTGCCCGTCGCGGGGATCACCGCCCGCTTCGCGCTGAAGCCGCTGATCGACTCGGTGGTCCGCATCGCGGAGATGCGCCGCTCCACCGAGGAGGTGCGCCTCCTGGAGCGCCGCGTCGCGCTCCTGGAGCAGGAGCTGAACGGCATCAAGGGCGAGGTGCACGAGCTGGCCGAGCAGAAGGAGTTCTACCAGAAGCTCGCCGAGCCGCGCTGAGCCGCCCCCGCCGGATGGAAAGGCGCCCCCCCCGGCATGGACCGGCGGGGGC
>DATABU010000069.1:0-6997 GCA_036259415.1 Longimicrobiaceae bacterium | reverse complement strand
GGACGACGTGCTGCTGGCGGTGACCACGCTGTCGTTCGACATCGCCGGGCTGGAGCTGTTCCTCCCGCTCACGGTGGGCGCCAGGGTGGTGGTGGCGGGGCGCGGGACCGCGTCCGACGCGCGGCTGCTGGCGGAGCGCATCGCCTCCTCCGGGGCCACCGTGATGCAGGCGACGCCGGCCACCTGGCGGATGCTGCTGGCCTCGGGGTGGGCGGGGCGGCCGCGGCTGCGCGCACTCTGCGGCGGCGAGGCGCTGGACGGCGAGCTGGCGCGCCGGCTCCGGCCGCAGGTGGGCGAGCTGTGGAACCTGTACGGGCCCACGGAGACCACCATCTGGTCCACGGTGCAGCGGGTGGAGGCGCCGGACGGGCCGCCGCCCATCGGCCGGCCCGTCGGCAACACCCGCGTCTACGTGCTGGACGGCGCGCTGGACCCGGTCGCCTCCGGGGTCGAGGGGGAGCTGTACGTCGCCGGCGCGGGGGTGGCGGTCGGCTACCTGGGCCGCCCGGAGCTGACCGCCGAGCGCTTCCTCCCCGAGCCGGGGGCCGGCGGCGCGCGGATGTACCGCACCGGCGACGTGGTGCGCGTCGGCGGGGCGGGGGAGCTCCAGTACCTGGGGCGCGTGGACCACCAGGTGAAGGTGCGCGGCTTCCGCATCGAGCTGGGCGAGGTGGAGGCGGCGCTGGCCCGCGTCCCCGGCGTGCGGCAGGCCGTCGTCGCCGCGCGCGAGGACGCCACCGGGGAGAAGGCGCTGGCCGCCTACCTGGTGGCCGGCGAGGGGGGGATCCCCCCGGTGGGCGAGCTGCGCGGGACGCTCGCCGAGCACCTCCCCGACTACATGGTCCCCTCCGTCTTCGTGGAGCTGGACGCCATCCCGCTCACCCCCAACGGCAAGACCGACCGGCGGGCGCTCCCCGCCCCGGAGGCCGCCGCCCGCGTCCGCTCGGCCGCGCCGTACGTGGCCCCGCGCACCGCGCTGGAGGAGGTGCTCGCCGCCGCCTGGGCGGAGGTGCTGGGGACTGAGCGCGTGGGGGTGCACGACGACCTGGTGCACCTGGGCGTGCACTCCGTCATGGCGGCGCAGGTGCTCACGCGGCTGGAAGTCCTCAAGGTGCGGCTCCCGCTCCGGGCCGTCTTCGACGCGCCCACGGTGGAGGGGCTCGCGCGCCTCATCCTGTCCCGAGAAGAGTCCCCCGGACGAACCGAGATGATCGCTGGAATCCTGAGGAAGGTGAAGGGGATGTCCGCCGACGAGCGCGCCGCCGCGCTGCGGGCGCGTCCCCCCGCGGGAGGCGCCTCGTGAGCGCCGGGACCAACGCCGCCGGGGGGCTCAGCGCCGAGGAGCTGGAGCTGCTCGCCCTGCTCCTGGACGAGGCGGGGATCGAGGCCACGGAGACCGAGCGCATCCCCCCGCGCGCGCCGGGACAGCGCGTCCCCCTGACCTTCGCGCAGCGGCGGCTCTGGTTCCTGGACCAGCTGGAGCCCGGGAACCGCATCTACAACGAGGTGCTGAGCCTGCGCCTGAGCGGGCCGCTGGACGTGGCCGCGCTGGAGGGGGCCATCAACGCCATCGTCGCGCGGCACGAGGCGCTGCGCACCCGCTTCGTGGAGGTGGACGGCGCCCCGGTGCAGGTGGTGGAGCCCGAGGTGCGCGTCGCCGCCGACCTGCGCGACCTCTCGGCGATGCCTGAGGAGGAGCGGATGCGCGAGGTGCGCCGCCTGGCCGACGCCTCCGCGCACGAGCCCTTCGACCTGGCGCGCGGCCCGCTCGTGCGGCTCATGCTGCTGCGGCTGGGCCCGGACGACCACGCGCTGGTGATGCCCACCCACCACATCGTCAGCGACGGCTGGTCGCAGGGCGTCTTCTTCCGGGAGCTGGCCACCCTGTACGAGGCGCTCGCGGGCGGCGCGGCGGCCCCGGCGGCCCTGCTCCCGCCGCTCCCCATCCAGTACGGCGACTTCGCCGTGTGGCAGGAGGAGCAGCTGGGCGGCGGCGCGCTGGAGCGGCAGGTGGCCTACTGGAAGGAGCGCCTGCGGGGGATCCCCGCCCTGCTGGAGCTCCCCACCGACCGCCCCCGCCCGGCGGAGCAGACCTACCGCGGGGCCGGATACCAGTTCCACCTGCCGCAGGACCTGTCGGCGGGGCTCCAGGCGCTCGCGCAGCGCGAGGGGGCGACGCTCTTCATGGTGCTGCTCGCGGGCCTGTCGGCGCTCCTGGCCCGCTACACCGGCGAGGATGACGTGGTGGTGGGGTCGCCCATCGCCAACCGCACCCGGCCCGAGCTGGAGGAGCTGATCGGCCTCTTCGCCAACACGCTCGCGATCCGGGTGGACGCCTCCGGCGACCCCACCTTCCGCGAGCTGCTGTCGCGGGTGCGCGATTCGGTGTTCGAGGACTACGCGCACCAGGACCTCCCCTTCGAGCGGCTGGTGGAGGAGCTGCGCATCGAGCGGAGCCTGAGCTACAACCCGGTCTACCAGGTGATGCTCGTCCTCCAGAACACCCCCCGCTCGGAGAAGCCGCTCACCGGGCTCGCCATGCGGTCGCTGGAGACCACGCACGACACCTCCAAGCTGGACCTCTCCGCCTGGATGATGGAGGGGCCGCACGGGATCTTCGGCGTGTGGGAGTACAGCACCGAGCTCTTCGAGCGCGAGACCATCGCGCGCCTCACCGGGCACTTCGCCACGCTGCTGCGGGGCGTCGTGGACGCCCCCGACCGCCGCCTCTCCGCGCTCCCGCTGATCGCGCCGGAGGAGCGCACCCGGGTGCTCTACACCTGGAACGAGTCGGTGGAGGACGTGTTCGCGGGGATCCCGGTGCACGAGCAGTTCGAGGCCCGCGCCGAGCACGACCCCGACGCGGTGGCAGTCCAGCACCGCGGCGAGACGCTCACCTACGGCGAGCTGCACCGCCGCAGCGGGCACCTCGCGAGCTACCTGCGCGCGCGCGGCGCCGGCCCCGAGACGCGGGTGGGGGTGTGCGTGGAGCGGTCGCCGGAGATGATCGTGGCGCTGCTGGGGGTGCTCCGGGCCGGGGCCGCGTACGTCCCGCTGGACCCGCAGTACCCGCGCGACCGCCTGGCCTACCTGGTGGAGGACTCCGGGATCTCGGTGCTGCTCACCCAGGAGCGCCTCTTCGCCGCGCTCCCGGGGAGCGCCGCCGCCGACGTGGTCTTCCTGGACGCCGACTGGGAGCGGATCGCCGCCGCGCCCGGGACCCCGCCCCCGTCCGGGGTGGACCCGGAGAACCTGGCGTACCTGATCTACACCTCCGGCTCCACCGGGAAGCCCAAGGGCGTGATGGTCTCGCACCGCTCGCTGGCCGGCTACACCGGCATCGCCTGCGAGGCGTACGGGCTGGGGCCGGACGACGCGGTGCTCCAGTTCGCCTCCATCAACTTCGACGCGAGCGCCGAGGAGATCTACCCGGCGCTGGCCTCGGGCGCGCGGCTGGTGCTGCGCACCGAGGAGATGCTCGACGGGGCCGCCGCCTTCCTGGGGGCATGCCGCGAGTGGGGCGTCACCGTGCTGGACCTGCCGACGGCGTACTGGCACGAGCTGGTCGCCGAGGCCGCCGGGGACGGGGGCGCCGGCCTCCCCGAGGCGCTGCGGCTGGTGGTCATCGGCGGCGAGCGGGCGCTCCCGGAGCGGCTGCGCGCCTGGCGCGACACCTTCGGCGGCCCGGTCAGGCTGGTGAACACCTACGGACCCACCGAGGCCACCATCGTCGCCACGATGGCCGACCTCCCGGCGGACGCCCCGGACGAGGCCGCCGCCACGCCCCGGCACGTCCCCATCGGCCGGCCCATCCGCAGCACCCGCGCCTACGTGCTGGACCCGCGCGGCGAGGCGGTCCCCGTGGGCGTCCCGGGCGAGCTGTACCTGGGCGGCGGCGGGGTGGCCCGCGGCTACCTCGACCGCCCCGACCTCACCGCCGAGCGGTTCGTCCCCGACCCCTTCGGCCCGGAGCCGGGGGCGCGCGTGTACCGCACCGGCGACCGCGTCCGCTTCCTGGCGGACGGGACGCTGGAGTTCGTGGGACGCGTGGACCAGCAGGTGAAGATCCGCGGGTTCCGCGTGGAGCTGGGCGAGATCGAGGCGGCGCTGTCCGCGCAGCCCGGAGTGGCGGGGGCGGTGGTCGTCGCCCGCGAGGATGAGCCGGGCAGCCCCCGGCTGGTGGCCTACCTGGTCGCCGAGGCGGGGGCGGCGCCCGAGCCCGCGGCGCTGCGCGCCGCGCTGAAGGAGGAGCTCCCGGGCTACATGGTCCCGTCGTCCTTCGTGGCGATGGACGCCTTCCCGGTCAACCGCAGCGGCAAGGTGGACCGCCGGGCGCTCCCCGCGCCGGAGGCCGCGGCGCGCACCGAGGCCCGGGCCGCCCACGCGGCGCCGCGCAACGACGTGGAGCGGACCATCGCCGAGGCGTGGCAGGAGGTGCTGGGCGTGGAGGAGGTGGGGCTGGACGACAACTTCTTCGACCTGGGCGGCCACTCGCTGCTGCTGGCGCGCCTGCGGAGCCGGCTGGCGGGCCGCTTCCCGCGCGAGGTGTCGGTGGTGGTCCTCTTCCGCTACCCCACCGTGCGGTCGCTCGCCGAGTACCTGTCGCAGGCCGGCCCCGAGGCCCCCGCGCTCCCGGTGCAGAGCGAGGAGGAGGTGGAGAATCGCCGCGCGGCGCTCCGGCGCCGGCGCGACCTGAAGCGCAGCACGGGCGGGTGACGCAATGGCCGACGTGAAGCAGCAGGGATGGGAGGACGCCGTCGCCGTGGTGGGGATGTCGGGGCGCTTCCCCGGCGCCCGCGACGTGGAGGAGTTCTGGCGCAACCTCCGCGCGGGGGTGGAGTCCATCGAGTTCTTCACCGCCGAGGAGATGGAGGAGGCCGGGGCCCCGCCGGAGCTGGTCCGCGGCCCCGCCTACGTCCGCGCCCACGGCACGGTGGAGCGGGTGGAGTGGTTCGACGCGGCCTTCTTCGGCTTCTCCCCCCGCGAGGCGGAGACCATGGACCCGCAGGTGCGCCTCTTCCTGGAGGCCGCCTGGGAGGCGCTGGAGCGCGCCGGCTACGACGCCGAGCGCTACGAGGGCGCCGTCGGCGTCTTCGCCGGCGCCACCATGAACCACTACCTCACCTACGCCATCCAGTCCGACCCCTCCCTTCTGGCGAAGGTGGGCGGGCTGCAGAGCGGGATCCTCAACCACAACTTTATCGCCACCTGGACCTCGTACAAGCTGGGGCTGCGCGGACCCAGCGTGAACCTCCAGACGGCGTGCTCCACCTCGCTGGTCGCCGTCCACCTGGCCGTGCAGAGCCTGCTCGCCGGAGAGTGCTCCCTGGCGCTAGCCGGAGGCGCCTCCATCCAGATCCCCCAGAAGCGCGGCTACACCTGGGAGGAGGGCGGCATCCTCTCGCCCGACGGCCACTGCCGCGCCTTCGACGCCGAGGCCGGGGGGACGGTGGACGGGAGCGGGGTCGGCGTGGTGGTGCTCAAGCGGATGGAGGAGGCGCTGGCGGACGGCGACGTCGTCCACGCGGTGGTCCGCGCCTCCGCCGTGAACAACGACGGCTCGCTCAAGGCCGGCTTCACCGCGCCCTCGGTGAGCGGGCAGGCGGCGGTGATCTCGGAGGCGCTGTCGCTGGCGCGCGTGGACCCGGAGACCATCGGCTACGTGGAGTGCCACGGGACGGCCACGCCGCTGGGCGATCCCATCGAGGCGGAGGCGCTCACCCAGGCGTACCGCGCCCGCACCGACCGGCGGGGCTTCTGCGCCCTGGGCGGGGTGAAGACCAACGTCGGCCACCTGGACGTGGCCGCCGGCGTCGCCGGGTTCGTGAAGGCGGTGCAGGCGCTCCGCCACCGGGAGATCCCGCCCTCGCTCCACTACCGCGCGCCCAACCCGGAGATCGACTTCGCCGCGTCGCCCTTCTTCGTGAACGCGGAGCTGCGCCCCTGGGAGGCGGCCGCGCACCCGCGGCGCGCCGGCGTCTCGTCGTTCGGGATCGGCGGCACCAACGCGCACGTGATCCTGGAGGAGGCGCCCGAGCCGGAGCCCGCCGCCCCCGGCCGTCCCGTGCACGTGCTCGCCCTCTCCGGCCGCGGCGAGGCGGCGCTGGAGCGCGCCACCGTCCGCCTGGCCGACTGGCTGGAGTCCCGCCCGGTGGCCCCCCTGGCGGACGTCGCCTACACCCTCCAGGTGGGCCGGCGCGCCTTCCGACACCGGCGCGTGCTGCTGGCGTACGACGCGGCCGACGCGCTGGCGGCCCTGCGCGAGCCCGGGACGCCGCGCGCCCTCACGCTCGCGGGCGAGCCCGGCTCGCGTCCCGTCGCCCTGTTCTTCCCCGGCGCGGCGCCCGCGCCCGGCGCCGGACGGGAGCTGTACGAGTCCGAGCCCCTCTTCCGCGAGGCGGTGGACGCCTGCGCCGACCTGCTCCGCCCGCGCCTGGGGTCGGACGTGCGCGACGTGCTGGTCCGCGGGGCGGCCGTTCCGGGCCCGGCCGCCGCGGAGTGCGCGCTCTTCGCCCTGGAGCACGGGCTGGCGCGGCTCTGGGCCGCGTGGGGCGTCGAGCCGGAGGCGGTGGCGGGGGAGGGGACCGGCGAGCTCGTCGCCGCCTGCGCCGCGGGCATCCTGCCGCTGGAGGACGCCCTGGCCTTCGCCCACGCCCGCGGCCGGCTGCTGGAGGCGCGCGCCGCAGGCGCCCCGCCCGAGGCCGAGATGCGCGCGGTGGTCCAGCAGGTCCGCGCGCTGTCGGCGGGCGCCCCCGCCGTCCCCTGCTTCTCCGCGGCGACCGGCGGGTCCGTCACCGCCGAGGCCGCCCGCGACCCGAAGCACTGGCTCGCGCTCCTGGCCGAGCCCGGCCGCGCCGCAGACGCGCTGCGGGCTCTGACGGCGGGCACCTCCCGCGTCGTCCTGGAGGCAGGCCCCGCGGCGGAACGCTCTAGCGGCTGCGCGCGCACAGCCGTCGAAACAGCCGCGGCGGCGAAGCCTTGCAAGAAGCGGCGGCGG
>DATABU010000068.1:0-6308 GCA_036259415.1 Longimicrobiaceae bacterium | reverse complement strand
GCACGGGGTGGTGCACGCTTTCGGGCTGGGCGGCGCGGCGGAGCGGGTCGCCCTGGCCGACGCGCGCCCGGAGGACGCCGCCGCGGAGCTGGCCCGCGTCGCCGCCGAGCTGGATGCGCTGGAGGATGCCGTGGCCGGCGTGCCGCTGGACCGGGTGCTGCTCCAGAACTCGCTGCTGGCGGTGTTCGGCGGGGCGGGGCTGGCGGCGGCCGCGGCCGCGAGCGTGCTGGTGGACGCCCGCGTGCAGCGCCGCGCGGGCGGGGCGGGCGCCCCGTGGACCAGCGTGGACTGGGACCGCTGGCACCTGGACGGTGGCGAGGAGGACGCCATCGCCGGCACCGCCTTCGACGAGCGCGCCATCCTGAGCGGGGAGGGCGCCCGCGCCTTCGAGCAGGTGGCCGCGCTGGCGGGGGAGCCGCGCGTGGTGGTCTCCACGCACGACCTGGCCGCGCGCATAGAGCAGTTCCTCGCCCCCCGCGTCGCTCTCGTGGAGAGCGGCGGAGACGCCTCGCTGCACTCGCGCCCGGAGCTGGCGACCGAGTATCATGCCCCCACCGGCGAGGCCGAGGAGCTGCTGGTGGGGATCTGGCGCGAGCTGCTGGGGATCGGGGAGATCGGCGTCCACGACGACTTCTTCCACCTGGGCGGCCACTCGCTCCTGGCGACGCAGCTCATCTCCCGCGTCCGCGACACCTTCCAGGTGGAGCTCCCCCTGCGCGCCATCTTCGAGGCCCCCACCATCGCCCGCCTCGCGCAGGTGATCGAGGAGGCGATCATCCTGGAGCTGGAGCAGATGAGCGACGAGGAGGCGATGAGCCTGATCTGAACGGCAGGGGAACATGGCGAGAGCCGGCGACGGCGACCCCCCTCCCCCGGCCCCTCCCCCGCAAGGGGGGAGGGGAGAACGACAACGGCAGGCAGGCGAAGGAGCCGCAAGAGCTTGCGTGAGGGATGCGAGCGCGAAGCGGCGAGACCCACAGCAGTTCCGTGGGGCTCGCCTCCGTTGGCCGGCGTAGTCTGCCGGCCTACGGAGCCGCAGCCCGACCCGAGCGCCAGCGAGGGGCACGCCCGAACCATGCAGTCGAATCCGAACCCGACGACCCGATGACCACGACCCTTGCCGCTGACCCGGACATGCAGGAAAAGCAACCCCAGCACGAGATCGCCACCGTGGGCGTGGTCGGCGCGGGCGTGATGGGCGTCGGCGTGGCGCAGAACCTGGCGCAGACCGGCCACCGCGCCGTGCTCCTGGACCTGGACGACGAGATCCTGGGGCGGGCGCGCCGCGACATCGAGCGCAACGTCCGATTCCACGGGATGATGGCCCGGCAGAAGGGCGGTCCCGCCCCCGCCGAGGTGATGGAGCGCATCACCTTCACCACGGACTACGCCCCCTTCGCGGAGTGCGACTTCGTGGTGGAGAACGCCACCGAGAAGGAATCCATAAAGCGCACCATCTACCCGGTGCTCGACGAGGTCTGCCCGCCGCACGCGGTGTTCGCGGCCAACACCTCGTGCATCAGCATCACGCGCATCGGCGCCTGGACGGGGCGGCCGGACCGGGTGCTGGGGATGCACTTCATGAACCCGGTGCCGCTCAAGCCGGTGGTGGAGACCATCCGCGGCCACTTCACCTCGCAGGAGACCATCGACACCGCGCTCCGCTTCCTGAAGCAGATGGGGAAGGAGGGGATCGTGGTGAACGACCTCCCCGGCTTCGTCTCCAACCGGGTGCTGATGCTCACCATCAACGAGGCCGCCTGGGAGGTGATGGACGGCGTGGCGAGCGCGGAGGACGTGGACCGCATCTTCGTCACCTGCTTCGGGCACAAGATGGGCCCGCTCGCCACGGGCGACCTGATCGGGCTGGACACCATCCTGTACTCGCTGGAGGTGCTCCAGGAGAGCTACGCCGACCCCAAGTTCCGCCCCTGCCCGCTGCTGCGGAAGATGGTGGACGCGGGGCTGCACGGCAGGAAGAGTGGAAAGGGCTTCTTCGACTACACGGTGTGACGGGCGGCGCAGACGCCGCAGCTCTGCGTTGGGCTCCGGGCGGCTCCCTGCGACGTACACGAAATACGTCTCGGTCGCCGTCCTCGCCCGCCTCGATCTGCGACGTTTTCACTCGCCCGGGGCAGCGAGAGACAAATCACCACGACAAACAGGGATCCGGACGATGGCTGACAACAAGGCGAAGATCCGCGAGTTCATCCAGCGGCACGTCCGCGGGCACGAGCTCACCGACGGCGAGGACATCTTCGCGAGCGGGTTCGTGAACTCCATGTTCGCCATGCAGCTGGTGCAGTTCGTGGAGAGCGCGTTCGGCCTGACCGTGGAGAACGAGGACCTGGAGATCGACAACTTCCGGTCGGTGGACGCCATCGCGGGGCTGGTGGAGCGGAAGACCGCCGCCTCCGCCGCGTGAGCGACCCCGGCGAGGGCGCGGCCGGCTGGACCCGCGAGGGCGTCCGCGCCTGGGTGGACCGCGAGGTCGCCCCCTTCGCGGGGGAGTGGGACCGCGCCGCGGCCACGCCCCCGGAGGTGGTCCGCAGGGTGGCGGAGGCCGGGTTCCTGGGCGCCGTGGTCCCGCGCGAGCACGGCGGGGCGGGGGCGGACTGGACGACCTTCGCCATGCTGAACGAGGAGCTGGGGCGCGGCTGCTCCAGCATCCGCTCGCTGCTCACCGTGCACAGCATGGCCGCGTACGCCGTGCTGCGCCGCGGGAGCCGCGCGCAGAAGGAGCGCTGGCTGGGCCCCCTGGCCCGCGGCGAGGTGATCGGCGCCTTCGGGCTGAGCGAGCCCGGCGTGGGGAGCGACGCGGGCGCCATCGAGACCGAGGCGGTCCCCGACGGCGGCGGCTACCGGCTGCACGGGCGGAAGAAGTGGACCACCTACGGCCAGCTCGCCGACCTCTTCCTGGTGTTCGCGAAGACGGAGGGGAAGCCGCTGGCCCTGCTGGTGGAGCGCGGCACGCCCGGCCTGACCGTGGAGCCGCTGCGGGGGATCACGGGGACGCGCGCCTCCATGCTGGCGGAGCTGCGCTTCGACGGGGCTCCGGTCCCCGCGGAGAACCGGATCGCCGGGCCGGGGTTCGGGATCGGGGTGGCGCTGGCGGTGCTGGAGGTGGGACGGCTCAGCGTGGGCGCGGGGTGCGTGGGGATCGTCCAGGCGTGCCTGGACGCGTCGCTCGCCTACGCCAGCGCGCGCGAGCAGTTCGGCGTCCCCATCCGCGAGCACCAGCTGGTGCGGCGGATGATCGCGAACATGGCGACCGACCTGCGCGCCGCGCGCCTCCTCTGCCGCCACGCGGCGGAGCGGTGGGACGCGGGCGACCCCGCCGCCGCGGAGGAGGTGTTCGCGGCCAAGTACTTCGCCTCGCTCGCGGCGACCCGCGCGGCGCTGGACGCCGTGCAGGTGCACGGCGCCCACGGGTGCAGCGAGGAGTACCCTGTGGAGCGCTACCTCCGCGACTCGCGGGTGATGGAGATCATCGAGGGGAGCACGCAGATCCAGCAGCTCACCATCGCGGGGAACGAGTACAGGCGCTACGACGAGTCGCGCGCCTGACGCCCCCACGCATCCACTCTCCAGGAGCAGCAGCATGAGCCAGACCGAGACGCCGGCGGCGACCCTCCCCACGGGGGCCGGGATCGCGGCGCCCCCGGCGGAGGACCGGCGCAGGGCGCGCAAGATCAAGGTGGTCGTGTGGGACCTGGACAACACGGTGTGGGACGGGGTCCTCCTGGAGGACCCGCGCGTCTCGCTCAAGCCCCAGGTGCCGGAGATCATGCGGCGGCTGGACGAGCGCGGCATCCTCCAGTCCGTGGCCAGCAAGAACGACCACGACGCGGCCATGGCGAAGCTGCGGGAGCTGGGGCTGGACGAGTACTTCCTCTATCCGCAGATCAACTGGAGCTCCAAGGCGGCCTCCATCGAGCAGATCCGGAAGTCGATCAACATCGGCATCGACACGGTGGCGTTCGTGGACGACCAGCCCTTCGAGCGCGAGGAGGTGGCCCACACCCACCCGGAGGTGCTCTGCATCGACACCGCCGAGCTGGACGGGCTGCTGGACCTCCCGGAGATGAACCCGGAGTTCATCACGGAGGACTCGCGCATCCGCCGGCGCATGTACATGGCCGACATCCAGCGGAACACCGCGGAGGCGGACTTCGTCGGCCCGACGGACGAGTTCCTGGCGACGCTGGGGATGCGGTTCACCATCGCCCGCTGCGGCGAGGACGACCTGCAGCGCGCCGAGGAGCTGACCGTCCGCACCAACCAGCTCAACACCACCGGCTACACCTACTCGTACGAGGAGCTGAACGCCCTCCGCCAGTCTCCCGACCACCTGCTCCTGGTGGCCTCGCTGGAGGACCGCTACGGCACCTACGGGAAGATCGGGCTGGCGCTGGTGGAGAAGGGCGCCGAGGCGTGGACGCTGAAGCTGCTGCTGATGTCCTGCCGGGTGATGTCGCGCGGGGTGGGGACCATCATGATGAACTACGTCATGGGGCTGGCCCGCGACGCCGGGGTGCGCTTCCGCGCCGAGTTCAAGCACAACGGGCGCAACCGGATGATGTACGTCACCTACAAGTTCGGCGGCTTCCGCGAGGTCGGCGAGGCCGACGGGCTGCTCCTGCTGGAGCACGACCTGGAGGAGATCCAGCCGTTCCCCGACTACGTGGACCTGAAGGTGGAGGTGTAGGGAGCCCCCTCTCCCCCTGCCCCCTCTCCCCGCGAGGGGGAGAGGGGGGGAACGGCTGGACCCCGTGCAGTTCTCCCCTCCCCCTTGCGGGGAGGGGCCGGGGGAGGGGGTCGCAGTTCGTTCGGCCGGCAGACTCTTCCGGCCACGTTTCATCGGAATTCCAGACACGCAGCATGCAGAGCTACGACGGACGCGGTGGCGGCGCGACCCTCTCCGAGGCCAAGCGGGCGCTCCTGGAGAAGCGCCTGCGGGGCCAGGCGGCGGGGCAGGCGCGGGGGAGCGGCGCCATCACCCGGCGCACCGGAGACGGGCCGCCGCGGCTCTCCTTCGCGCAGGAGCGGCTCTGGGTGCTGGACCAGCTCGACCCGGGGAACCCCGTCTACAACATCGCCGCGGTGTCGTACCTGGAGGGCCCGCTGGACGTGGAGTTGCTGGAGCGCACCATCCGCGAGATCCTCCGGCGGCACGAGGCGCTGCGCACCGTCTTCCCCGTGGTGGACGGCGAGCCGGTGCAGCGGTTCCTGGACCCGGCGGCGTTCTCGGTGGAGCTGGAGGAGATTCCGGAGATGCCGGAGGCGGAGCGCGACGCCTACGTTCGCCGGCGCACGCGCGACGAGGGGGCGCGCCGCTTCGACCTGGCGGAGGGGCCGCTCTTCCGCGTCCGCCTCTACCGGCTGTCGCCCACCCGGCACGTCTTCCACACCATCAAGCACCACATCGTCACCGACGGGTGGTCGATGGGGGCACTCTCGCACGAGCTGGAGGCCATCTACAAGGCGTTCGCCGCGGGGGAGCCGTCCCCGCTCCCCGAGCTGCAGATCCAGTACGCCGACTACGCCGCCTGGCAGCGCGAGCACCTGACCGGGGAGACGCTGCGCCGGCAGGTGGAGTACTGGCGGGAGCACCTGGCGGGCGTCCCCAACCTGGAGCTCCCCACCGACCGCCCACGCCCCCCGGTGGAGAGCCACCGCGGCGCCTTCCACCGCTTCCTGGTCCCGCCGGAGGTCACCGCCGGGCTGGCCGCGCTCAGCCGGCGCGAGGGCGTCACGCTGAACATGACGCTCACCGCGGCGTGGGCCGTGCTCCTGGCGCGCTACGCGGGGCAGGAGGACTTCGCCGTCGGCACCCTGATCGGCAACCGCAACCGCGCCGAGACGGAGGGGCTGATCGGCTTCTTCGTGAACACCGCCGCGCTGCGCATGGACCTGCGCGGCGACCCGTCCTACCGCGAGTTCCTGCGGCGCGTGCGCGGCGTGCTGCTGGACGCCGACGCGCACCAGGAGCTCCCCTTCGAGCGGGTGGTAGAGGAGCTGAAGCCGCCGCGCGACCTGGGGCGGCACCCCGTCTTCCAGACGATGTTCTTCCTGCACGCCTTCGTCGTGCAGCACGCCCCCATGCCCAACCCCGACCTGGGGGGCGTGACCTTCGCCTCGTTCGACCCGGAGAGCGGGATCGCGCTGCAGGACACCGGCGCGGCCAAGTTCGACCTGGGGCTGGGGATGGTGGAGCTGGGGAACGTCCTGTCCGCCATCCTGGAGTACGCCACCGACCTGTTCGACGCGGCCACCGCCGCCCGCATGGTGGACCACCTCCAGGCGCT
>DATABU010000067.1:0-6574 GCA_036259415.1 Longimicrobiaceae bacterium | reverse complement strand
CTGGACCGGCGCCCGGCGAGCGCCGCGGGGGTGGGGCCGGACGCGCGCGTGGGGCTGCTCTTCGACCGCTCCTGCGACATGGTCCTGGGGATGGTGGCGATCCTCCGGGCCGGCGGCGCCTACGTCCCGCTGGACCCCCAGCACCCGCCGGAGCGGCTCGCCTGGATGCTGCGCGACTCCGGGGCGCGCGTCCTCCTGGCCCAGGAGAGCCTGCGGGACCTGCTTCCCGCACCCGGGGTGGAGGTGGTATCTTTCCGGACAGGAATGGAGGAGAGCGCAGGCGCGGCGCCGCTCCCGCCGGCGCCGCTCGCCCCGGAGAGCCTGGCGTACGTGACCTACACCTCCGGCTCCACCGGCACCCCCAAGGGCGTCGCGGTCACGCACGCCGGCGTGGTGCGCCTGGTTCGGGACACGGACTACACGGACGTGGGTCCCGGCGACCGCGTCGCGCAGGTCTCCAACGCCGCGTTCGACGCCGCCACCTGGGAGGTCTGGGGCGCCCTGCTGAACGGGGCGCGGCTGGCGGGGATCCCGCGGGAGACGGCGCTGGACCCGGACGCGCTGGGCGCCGCCCTCCGGGCGCAGGGGGTCACGCAGGCGTTCCTCCCCACCGCCCTCTTCCACCGCGTCGCAGGGGAGCGGCCGGAGGCGCTGGCCGGGCTGCGGTACCTGGTCGTCGGCGGCGAGGCGATGGACCCGGTGCGCTCCGCGGCGGTGCTGGCGGCCGGCGGCCCGGGGGCGCTGGTGAACGGCTACGGCCCCACCGAGGGGACCACCTTCTCCACCTGGCACCGCGTGCGGGGCGGCGAGGAGCCCTCGGCGCCGCTCCCGCTGGGGCGGCCGGTGGCGAACACCGGGGCCTGGGTGCTGGACCGCCGGCTGGAGCCCGCCCCTCCCGGCGTCCCCGGCGAGCTGTACCTGTCCGGGCCGGGGCTGGCCCGCGGCTACCTGGACCGCCCCGCGCTGACCGCGGAGCGGTTCGTCCCCCACCCGTTCGCCGCGGAGCCCGGCGAGCGCCTGTACCGCACCGGCGACCGGGCGCGCTGGTCCGACGCGGGGGAGCTGGAGTTCCTGGGCCGCATCGACCAGCAGGTGAAGGTGCGCGGCTTCCGCGTGGAGCCCGGCGAGGTCGAGGCCGCGCTCCTCGCGCACCCCGCCGTCCGCGCCGCCGCCGTGGTCGCCCGGGAGGACGGGTACGGCGAGCTTCGCCTGGTGGGCTACTACGTCCCGTCAGCAGACGCCGGCGCGGTGTGCTCCCCTCCCCCTTGCGGGGAGGGGTCGGGGGAGGGGGTCCCCCTCCGCGAGTGGCTGCGGGCGCGTCTGCCCGAGTACATGGTCCCCTCGGCGCTGGTGGCGCTGGACGCGCTCCCGCTCACCGCCAACGGCAAGCTGGACCGGCGTGCGCTCCCCGCGCCGGAGGCGCCCGCGGGGCCGGCCGCCGTCCCGCCGCGCGACGACGTGGAGGCGGTGGTGGCGGCCATCTGGAGCGAGGTGCTGGAGACCGGGCCGGTGGGCGTGCTGGACTCGTTCTTCGACCTGGGCGGGCACTCGCTGCTGGCGACGCAGGTGGTCTCGCGGGTGCGCGAGGCGCTCCAGGTGGACGTCCCCCTGCGGGTGCTCTTCGAGGAGCCCACCGTGGCCGCGCTCGCCGCCGCGGCGGTGGCGATGGAGGCGGAGCCGGGGCAGACGCACGCGGTCGCACGCATCCTCCGCATGCTGGACGGGATGTCCGAGGAAGAGATGGCGGCGATCTCCGCCGACGAGCTGCAGCGGGCCCTGCGCGGCGCGCAGACCAACGGAGAGGGTTGATGGACGCGACCAAGCCCGCGGGCGTGACCTCCGCGCAGAAGCGCGAGCTGCTGGCGCTCCTCCTGAAGCGGGAGGGGATCCGGCCGGCGGAGGAGGAGCGCATCCCCCGCCGGGCGCCGGGGGCTCACGCGCCCGCCTCGTTCTCGCAGCAGCCGCTCTGGTTCCTGGACCAGCTCGACCCGGGGAGCGCCCTCTACAACATCACCAACGCGCTCCGGCTGAACGGGCCCCTGGACACGGACGCGCTGCGCCGCACGCTGGACGCGCTGGCCCGCCGCCACGAGGCGTTCCGCACCTCGTTCGCGCTGGTGGACGGCGAGCCGGTGCAGGTGGTGGCCGAGCGGGTGGAGGTGGACCTCCCGCTGGACGACCTGTCGGCGCTGGAGGAGCCGGAGCGCGGCGCCGAGCTGCGCCGCCGGGTGACGGAGCACGTGCGGGCGCCCTTCGACCTGGGACGCGCGCCGCTGCTGCACGCCCGTCTCTTCCGCCTGGCCGAGACGGAGCACGTCCTCGGCCTCTCCATGCACCACATCGTCAGCGACGGGTGGAGCATGGGCGTGTTCGCGAAGGAGCTGGGGGAGCTGTACCAGGCGTACTCGGCCGGCCTCCCCTCGCCGCTGGGCGAGCCGCCGCTGCAGCCCGGCGACTTCGCCGCGTGGCAGCGGGAGCGCCTCCAGGGGAAGACGCTGGAGGAGCTGCTGGCGTGGTGGCGCGGCGCGCTGGAGGGCGCCCCCTTGCTGCTGGAGCTCCCCACCGACCGCCCGCGCCCGCCGGCGCAGCGCTTCCACGGCGAGTCGCAGCGCTTCATCCTCTCCCACCGGGTGATGGAGGGCGTGCGCGAGCTGAACCGGCGCGAGGGGACCACGCTCTTCATGGCGCTGCTGGCCGTGTGGGACGTGCTCCTGGCGCGCTGGACCGGGCAGGAGCACGTGGTCGTGGGCTCGCCCATCGCCGGGCGCACGCGCCGGGAGATGGAGGGCGCCATCGGCTTCTTCGTCAACACGCTGGTCCTGCACGCCGACCTCTCCGGCGACCCCACCTTCCGCGAGGCGCTCCGCCGCGTCCGCGAGACCACCCTGGGCGCCTACGCGCACCAGGAGCTCCCCTTCGAGCGGCTGGTGGAGGAGCTGGCCCCCGAGCGCTCCCTGGGCCACACCCCGGTGTTCCAGGTGATGTTCGTGGTGCAGAACGCGCCCATGAAGCCGGTGCAGCTCTCCGGCCTGGCGCTCTCGCCGGTGGAGGCGGACAGCGGGATGTCGGCGTTCGACGTGACGCTCTTCGTGGAGGAGCGCTCCAACGGGATCCACGCCGTCTTCCGCTACAACCCGGACCTCTTCGACGCCGCCACCATGCGCCGGATGGCGGCGCACTTCCAGCTCCTCGCCGAGGCAGCCGTCGCCGACCCGGACCGCCGTCTCTCGGAGCTGCCGCTCCTCCCCCCCGCCGAGCGCGCGCAGCTCCTGGAGGAGTGGGGCCGCGCGGAGCGCCCCTTCCACCTGCGCCCGGTGCACGAGCGCATCGCCGAGCAGGCCGCGCGCACCCCGGACGCCCCCGCCGTGGTCCACCGCGGCGAGACGCTCGCCTACGCCGAGCTGGAGCGCCGCGCCGGCGCCCTCGCCGCGGTGCTCCGCGGGCGCGGCGCCGGCCCGGAGGACCGCGTCGGCATCCTGCTGGAGCGGAGCCTCGAGCAGGTCGTCGCCGTCCTCGCCGTGCTGAAGGCGGGCGCCGCGTACGTCCCGCTCGACCCCCGCTACCCCGAGGAGCGCGTCGCCTGGATCCTGGAGGACTCCGGCGCGAAGCTGCTGATCGGGGAAGGGGGCGTGGCGGAGGTCGGTACGGAGCACGCCGTACGGAGTCCGGAAGAGCCGACCCTTGCTTCGTCTCTCGATTCCGCCGCCTACGTCATCTACACGTCCGGCTCCACCGGCACCCCCAAGGGCGTCGTGGTGCCGCACGGGCCGCTGGCGAACCACACCGAGCACACCCGCCGCGAGATCGGCATCGGGCCGGGAGACCGCGTGCTCCAGTTCTCGTCGCTGGTGTTCGACGCGAGCGCGGAGGAGCTCTACCCGGCGCTCACCGGGGGCGCCGCGCTGGTGCTGCGCACCGAGGAGATGATCGACTCGCCGGGGGCGTTCGCCCGCGCCTGCGCGGAGTGGGGGATCACCATGGTGTCGCTCCCCACGGCGTACTGGCACGAGCTGGCCGCCGCCCCCGCCGAGGAGCTGCCGGCGCTCCCGGAGTCGCTGCGGATGGTCATGATCGGCGGGGAGCGGGCGCTCCCCGAGCGGCTGGAGGCGTGGCGCGCGCGCTTCGGCGCGCGGGTGCGGCTGGTGAACTCGTACGGGCCCACCGAGGCGACCATCGTCGCGACCTTCGCCGACGTGGGGGAGGCGGAGGCCCCCGACCCGCTGCGGGCGGAGATCCCGGAGATGCCTCTCTCCCCGGTGCCCATCGGCCGGCCGATCGCGAACGCGCGGGCCTACGTGCTGGACGCGCACCTGGGCCCGGCCCCGGCCGGCGTCGCGGGCGAGCTGTTCCTGGGCGGCGCCTGCGTGGCGCGCGGCTACCTGGGACGGCCCGCCCTGACGGCGGAGCGGTTCGTCCCCGACCCGTTCGCTGCGGACGGCGGGGCGCGGATGTACCGCACCGGGGACCGGGTGCGCTGGCGGCCGGACGGCGTGCTGGAGTTCCTGGGGCGCACCGACGCGCAGGTGAAGGTCCGCGGCTTCCGCGTGGAGCCCGGCGAGGTGGAGGCCGCGCTGGCCCGGCACCCCGCGGTGCGCGAGTGCGCCGTGGTCGCGCGCGAAGACGTGCCGGGCGACGTGCGCCTGGTCGCCTACGTCGCGCCGGCGCCGGGGGAGGAGGCGCCGCCGGCGACGGAGCTGCGCGGCTTCCTGGGTGCCACGCTCCCGGCGTACATGGTCCCCGCCGCGTTCGTGGCGCTGGAGCGCCTCCCGCTCACCGCGGGGGGGAAGCTGGACCGCCGCGCCCTCCCCGCGCCCGACGGCACCTCCGGCGCCCAGGGCGACGCCCCGCGGACGCCGCTGGAGGAGATCGTCGCCGGGATCTTCGCCGAGGTGCTCCGGGTGGAGCGCGTGGGGATGCACGAGGGCTTCTTCACGCTGGGCGGCCACTCGCTCCTGGCCACGCAGGTGGCGTCGCGCGTCCGGGCGGCGCTGCACGTGGACCTCCCGCTGCGCGTCCTCTTCGAGGCGCCCACCGCCGCCGGGCTGGCGCGGTGGATCGAGCGGGCGCTCCCCGACGCCGCGCCGGCCCCGCCCATCGTCCCCGTGGGGCGGGACGGAGACCTGCCGCTGTCGTTCGCGCAGGAGCGGCTCTGGTTCCTGGACCACCTGGAGCCCGGGAGCCCCTTCTACAACGTCCCGGGGGCGCTGCGGCTGCGCGGCGCCCTGGACGCCGCGGCGCTGGAGTGGGCCCTGGGCCGGGTGGTCGCCCGGCACGAGGCGCTGCGCACCGTCTTCCCCACGCGCGAGGGGCGCGCCGTGCAGCGCGTCCTCCCGCCGGACGCCCTCGCGCTGCCGGTGGAGGACCTGCGCGCCCTCCCCCAGGAGGCGCGCGAGGAGGCGGTGCGGCGGACGGTGGCGGAGGAGGTGCGGCGCCCCTTCGACCTGGCGCGCGGGCCGCTGCTGCGGGCGCGGCTCCTCCGCGCGGGCGGGGCGGAGCACGTGCTGGTGCTCGTGATGCACCACGTGGTCAGCGACGCGTGGAGCATGGGCGTCTTCTTCGGCGAGCTGGGCGAGGCGTACGCCGCGCGCGTCGCGGGGCGCGAGCCCGTGCTCCCCCGTCTCCCCGTCCAGTACGCCGACTTCGCCGTCTGGCAGCGCGCCTGGCTGGCGGGGGAGACGCTGGAGCGGCAGCTGGGCTGGTGGCGCGACCGCCTGCGCGGCGCCCCCCCGGTGCTGGAGCTCCCGACCGACCGCCCCCGTCCCCCGGTGCAGCGCTTCCGCGGCGCGTCGCACGTCTTCGAGGTGCCGGTGGAGACGGCGCAGGGGCTCCGCGCGCTGGCCCGGCGCGAGGGGGCGACGCCGTTCATGGCGCTGCTGGCCGCCTGGCAGCTCCTCCTGGCGCGCTGGTCGGGACAGGACGACGTGGTGGTCGGCACCCCCATCGCCGGGCGGAACCGCGAGGAGACGGAGCGGCTGGTGGGCTTCTTCGTCAACACCCTCGCCCTGCGCGCCGAGCTGTGGGACGACCCGTCGTTCGCGGCGCTGGTCGCCCGCGTGCGCGAGACCACGCTGGGCGCCTACCAGCACCAGGACCTCCCCTTCGAGCGGCTGGTGGAGGAGCTGCAGCCGGAGCGGAGCCTGAGCCGGACGCCGCTCTTCCAGGTGATGTTCGCCTTCCAGAACGCGCCGCCGGGAGAGCTGGACCTCCCGGGCGTCGCGGTGGAGCCCGTCCCCTTCGAGTTCCGGTCGGAGAAGTTCGACCTGACGCTCACCATGGCCGAGCACCCGGGCGGCCTGGCGGGCGGCCTCCAGTACAGCACGGACCTCTTCGACGCCGCCACCGTCGAGCGGATGTGCGGCCACTTCGCCGCGCTGCTCGCCGCCGCGGTGCTGGACCCCGCCCGCCCCGGCTCGCGCCTCCCGCTCCTCGGCGGGGCGGAGCGCGCCCAGCTGGTCGCCGCGGCCGGCGGTGGAGCCGCGTTCCCGCTCGCGGAGACGGACACGCTCCACGCCCGCTTCGCCGCCGCCGCCGCGCGGCACCCGGACGCGGTCGCCGTCGCCGCCGGGGCGGAGCG
>DATABU010000066.1:0-6030 GCA_036259415.1 Longimicrobiaceae bacterium | reverse complement strand
TCGGCGACCAGCAGGTCGCCCCCCGCGGCGCCGGTGGAGCGCAACGCCTGCCGGAGCGCGCCGTCGGCGATCTCCTGGAGGTCGAAGTCCAGCGTCAGGTACACGTCCGCCCCGTCGCGCGGGGGGACCACCGGGAGGGAGACGGTGGGCTCGGCCCGGCCGCGCGCGTCGCGCCGCATGAGCGCATAGCCGTCGGCGCCGCGCAGCAGCTCGTCCATCTCCTGCTCCGCCCCGCCCAGCGCGCGCCCGTCCGCCGAGACGACGCCCAGGACCTCGCGCCCGACGTCGCCCTGCGGGTAGAAGCGCTCCAGCCTCCGCTCGGAGTGGATGCCGCGCGTCCCCCTGACCCGCTGGTGCTGCTCGGCGGTGAAGCGCCCCGGGAGCACCACCCACCTGCGGCGGGGGTCGGTGGCCCGGCGCGCGGCGCTCCGCGACAGCCCCAGCGCGGACCGCAGCTCCTCCGCGGCCCGCTCGCGGTCGCGCAGCTCGCGCGGCGCCACCGAGATGCGGAAGGTCTCGTAGCTGAGCGCCAGAGGCGTCCCGTTGCGGTCGAAGATCCCGCCGCGGCGCGCCGGCACCGGGACCCGCGACTGCTGCTGGTCGGCGGCCACGGCCGCCCACTTTTCCCCTTCCAGCGCCTGGAGCTGGAAGGCGCGGCCGAGCACCGCCGCCGCCGCGATCCCGAACGACGCCGCCAGCAGCCTCCGCCGCAGGGCGAGGCCCTCCCGGGGCTCGCGCGCGCCGCGTCCGCCCCGCCCGCTCACGGGCTCTCCTCCGCGGCCGGGACCGTCTCGCGCGGGAGCGGGACCAGCACCACCTCGCTGTCCGCGGGGAGGTGCATCCCCAGGCGGTCGCGGGCGACCCGCACCACCCGGGAGCGGCTCTGCAGCGACTGGATGCGCGTCTCCAGCTCCAGCCGCGCCGCCTCCGCCACGGCCCGCTCCCCCTCCAGCGAGCGGATCTCCCGCTGCAGCGCCACCCCGCGCGTCTGGCGCGAGACCACGGAGGCGAGTGCGGCCAGGAGGAGCGCCAGGAGCAGGGCCATGCGCAGGACGCCGCCGCCCCGGCGCTCCCCGCGGGGGGGCGCCGGGATGCGCGCGCCGGAGGGCGTCCGCCGCAGCGCCCTCACGCCCGCCTCCACGCGCGCAGGCGCGCGCTCCGGGCGCGGGGGTTGGCCGCGACCTCGTCCGGCGAGGCCGACACGGGCTTGCGCGTCAGCGTCTCCCCCAGCGCCACGCCGCCGCAGGCGCAGACGGGGAGGCCGGGGGGGCAGGTGCAGGCCGTGCTCCAGTCGCGAAACGCGTTCTTCACCAGGCGGTCTTCGAGCGAATGGTAGGAGAGGACGGCAAGCACCCCGCCGGGGGCCAGCGCGTCCCGGAAGGCGGGGAGCGCCGCCTCGAGCGCCTCGATCTCGCGGTTGGTCGCGATGCGCAGCGCCTGGAAGATGCGGGCCCGGTCCTGCGCGTCGGAGCGCGGCCCCAGCGCCCGCCCGACCGCCTCCAGCAGCTGGTCGCTGGTGCGCAGCGGCTCCCGCTCGCGCATCTCCACCAGGATGCGAGCCAGCTTCCGTGAGCGGCGCTCCTCGCCGTAGCGGTAGAAGACGTCGGCCAGCTCCTCCTCCGGGGCGGTGTTGAGGAGGTCGGCCGCGCTCTCCTCCCCGCCCGCGCCCCCGGACATCCGCATGTCCAGCGGCGCCCCGGCGCGGAAGGTGAAGCCGCGCCCGTCCACGTCGATCTGGTGCGACGAGATCCCCAGGTCGAGCAGCGCGCCCGCCAGCGTCCCCGCGCCGACCCCGGCGGCCTCCACCGCGTCGGCGAAGTTGGCGCGGACCGCGCGGAAGCGGTCGCCGAAGCGGGCGAGACGGGCGCCGGCCTCGGCCAGCGCGTCGGGGTCGCGGTCCACCGCCACCACCCTCGCCTTCGCGGCGCGCTCCAGGACGGCCTCGGAGTGGCCGCCGCCGCCGAGCGTCCCGTCCAGGAACAGGCCGCCGCGCTCCGGGCGCAGCGCCGCCAGCACCTCGCCGACCATGACGGGGACGTGGTACCCGGAAGCGTTCGGCGTCGAACGTTCAGGCAAAGATCTGTTGCGTGAAGCGGTCGAATTCTTCCGAGCGGGGCGGGACCGCGGCCTCGAAGCGCTCGGGGTCCCACAGCTCGATGCGGTCGATGGCGCCGACGACCAGCGCGGTGCCGCGGATCCCGACGGCGTCCTGGAGGCGCTGGGGGACGAGGATGCGCCCCTGCTTGTCGGGGACGACCTCCACGGCGTTCGCGGTGACGCTGAGCACGTACGGCCGGGCCTGCGGCTGGAGCCGGAGCAGCTCCCGCAGGCGCCCCTCGACTTCCGCCCAGGCGGGCTCGGGGTAGAGGGTGAGTGCGTTCGGGAAGACGTGCACCAGGACCAGGGGACGGTCCGGGTGGTCGCGACGGAACGGCGCGGGGAGGTTGAGGCGCCCTTTGTCGTCGATCCCGTGCAGGTAGCTCCCGAGGAACCCGCTCATCCACCCCCCAGGCTACGGGCGCCAGAGTCACCCACGTTGACCCACTTCTCCCCACCGGCACCCAAGCTAACGGCTCCCCGGTCCAAGTCAAGGGTCGCGCCGGAACCCCCCGGCGGGCCAGCAATGGCGGGGTTCTTGCGCTTCGGGGTGGTCGGCCGAGTCCCCCGTCCGACCACCTCCGCGAGGGCGTCCAGTGCGCATCTCCATCATCATCAACCCGCCCTCGCCCGAGGCGACGGAAGAGGTCCGCGACGCGGTGCGGATGCTGCGCGACGCGGGGCACGCGGTGTTCCCGCAGCTCACCTTCGAGAAGGGGGACGGACGCCGCTTCGCGCGCGAGGCGGCGGCGAGGGGATGCGAGCTGGTGATCGCCGCCGGGGGGGACGGGACCATCCACGAGGTGGGGAACGGCATCCACGACTGGCTCTCGCAGCGCGCCGCGGGCGGGAGCCCCGCCGCCCCGGAGGAGGGGCCGCGGCTGGGGATCGTCCCGCTGGGCACCGGGAACGACCTGGCCGGCGCGCTCGACGTGCCGCAGGACGTGGGCACGGCGGTCGCCTCGGCCGTGGTGGGGAGGCCGGTGGCGGTCGACGTGGGGACGCTGAACGGGGAGGGGTTCCTGAACGTCTCCACGGGCGGGATCGGCGCCGAGGCCACGGAGGAAACCTCGGACGAGGTCAAGCGCCTCCTGGGCCCGCTGGCCTACTTCGTCACCGGGGTGCGGAAGTTCGTCTCGCTTCAGGTGTCGTCGGCCCGCTTCACGGACTCGACGACGATCTACGACGGGCCCTTCCTGATCTTCGCGGTGGGGAACTCGCGGCGGACGGGGGGCGGGAACTGGCTCACGCCGCGCGCCGACATGAGCGACGGCCTGCTGGACGTGTGCATCGTCAAGGAGATGCCTCGGCGGGACCTGCTGGGGCTCCTCCCGGAGCTGCGCGCCGGACGGCACCTGGACCACCCCGCGGTGATCTACCGGCAGGTGCCGTCGCTGGTCGTGGAGTCCGAGGACGAGCTGAGCGTCAACGTGGACGGCGAGCCGCTGGACGGGCGGACGCTGCGCTACGCCGTCTCGCCCCAGCGGATCTGCCTCTCCCTCCCCTGACGCGCACTACGACCGCGGGAGGAGAGGGGTGGGCCAGGGGCGCAGCAGCGCGACGGCGATCATCACGGCCAGCAGCACCACGCTGAGGACCACCAGCGCGGTGATGCACCCGGTGGGCCCGCAGCCGCACCCGCCGGGGGCGGGCTCGGCCGGGGAGACGTCGGGGGCGTCGGCCATCCGTGGCTAGCGGACCGTCGCCAGCCTGCCGCCGCGCACCACCCCCACGGCCACCTCCTTGCCGGGGACGTCGCCGTTCTCGTCGAAGGCGATGGTCCCGGAGACCCCCTGGTACGCCGGCACCTTGGAGCCCTTAAGCCCGACGCTCGCGACGTAGTCGCGGATCGCGCGGCGGTCGGTCCCCACCTCGGCGATGGCCTGGGCCACCAGCTTGACGGCGTCGTAGGTCATGGCACCGCGGTGGTCGGGCTCCTTGCCGTACCGCTCCCGGTACGCCCGCACGAAAGCCTGCGCGGCCCCGGAGTCGCGGTCGGGGAGGAAGGCGGAGCTGACGAAGATCCCGTCCGCGTCCGCGCCCGCGTCCTTGACCCCGGTCATCCCGTCCGCGCCGAACACCGGGCCGGTGAAGCCCAGCCGGCGCGCCTCGCGGACGATCTTCATCCCCGCGTCCGCCTGCCCGGCGATCATCAGCGCGTCCATCCCCGAGCGGATGGCCCGCAGCAGGTACGGGTCCACCGCCGTGGCGTCCTCCACCAGCCCCGGCAGGTACGGGTCCCGGGCGACCACCGTGCCGCCGGACTCCCGGAAGGCGGAGGAGAAGGTCTCCGCGACGCCTCGGCCGTACTCGTCGTTGGTGTAGAGCACCGCCGCGCGGCGCCGCCCCAGCCCGGCGATGGCGTGCTTCGCCACCGCGGGCCCGTGCAGCAGGTCGCTGGGGCAGATCCGGAAGGTCCAGTCCCCCGCCCCGGTCACCAGCGGACTGCTGGACGCGGGGGAGATCTGCACCACCGGCGAGCCGACGTGCGCGCCGTCCTCCTCGTTGTAGATCTTGGCCGCCGCGAGCGTCGCCGGTGAGTTCACGTGGCCGATCACCGCCACCACCTGCGTGCTGTCGCGGAGGTAGCCGGCCACGTCGATCGCCCGCTCCTTGTTCCCCTCGTCGTCCCGCTCCTTCAACAGGAGCTTGCGGCCGCCGATCCCGCCGGCGTCGTTGATCTCCTGCACGGCCATCTGCGCGGCCAGCTTCATGGACTCGCCGTTGGCCCTGGAGAGCGGCCCCGCGATCCCGATCTCGATGGGGTCGCCGGAGGTGGGGCCGCACCCGGCCAGGGCGGCCAGCGAGAGCGCGGCCCACCGCGCGATCGGGCGAAGCGATGTCTTCATGGGTTCTCCGGTGTGGTGCACGGCGGCCGCGTGGCCGTTGCGGGCTGGACCTGGACGGGGAAGCTCCGGCGGGGAGGCCGGACGGTCAGCGGTGCTCCGGGCCGGCCGCGGGGGCCAGCTCGTCGAGCCAGTGGGGAGTCGGGCCCTCCTCGGCCCCGTAGGCGGCCCGCAGCTCGGCGACCAGCCGCCGCACGGCGCGGGGCCTCCGGCCGGGCGGGAGGTCGCCGACCAGCACACCGAGGGCGGCGTCGGCCACGTCCGCGCTCATCTCCGCCTCGCCCCGCGCGGCCTCCCGGACGTACCAGCGCTCCAGCTTCTGGCGGGTGGGGAGGTAGGGGATGGAGCCGTCCACGAACTTCTGTAGCCCGCTGGGGCTCATCCCCACCTCGCGGGCGACGCTCCGGAGCGAGACGGCCGCGAGGCGGTCCGCGATCACCGCGCGGAGCTGGTCGAGGGGAACACCGCTGCGCACGGACGTCATTGACGGGCCGGGGGGTCCGGGACTATCTTGGGTTGTCCACTCTGTCCACTTTCGGCGGGATGACACAGCATAAGCTAAGGACCCGAAGGGTCCCGTGCAAGGAGCCGGTGAACGGATGGCCGCCGGGCGGTGTCGGGCCGGACGAGATCACTTTTGCACATTCCGTTGCATTCGTGGACACGTTGCGACAGATTGTCCCAAGCCGCACGGACGCTCCCGCCTCCCCCGCGCCTTGACACCGATTCCCGGAGAACCGCCGATGAAGGCCAAGCACGCCGGAAAGGAGCTGATGCGCTCCCGCCGCCCAGGGCGCAGGTCCCCCCCGCCCCCCGTCATCCTGCACGGGCCCGAGGAGACGCTGGACGGCGTCCACATCCTGGACGAGATGCGCAACGGCGTCGGCGTCCTGCTCTGGCAGTCGCTCCACGACGTGATCCTCTGGGCGTCGGTGCCGCCGGCGGAGCGCGCCGGCCTGTTCCGCCCGGAGTCGGTCCGGCGGCGGCTGGCGGCGCTGGTCGCCCTGGGGGCCGACCCGGCGCTGGAGGCGGCGCTCACCTCGCTGGCGACGCTCTCCGCCGACCCGCGGGCGGCCCGCCCCGAGGC
>DATABU010000065.1:0-20247 GCA_036259415.1 Longimicrobiaceae bacterium | reverse complement strand
CCCCGACGTCGTCGGGGCGGGCGCTTCCGGGGCCGGGCGCGCACCCTCAACGGGGGACCCACCCCGTCCTGCGGACGGGCCCCGTCTCCAGGCGCATCCCGTCGCGCTCGACCAGGAGACTCCCATCGGGCCGTCCACGGAGGCGCGCGATGGTCCGCCCGCGGAAGGGGTCGTGCACGATCAGCTCGTCCCCCGCTCCCCGGGCGGCGGGGTACGCCCAGGGGAACGACGGCGCGGGGACGCTGGTGCCGCTCAGGCGGCCCAGGGCCTCGTTCGGCCACCGGAAGCTCATGGTCCGGCTCCCCTGGAGGAAGTGGAGGCGGGCGAAGGTGACGAGCGCGGACCCCGACCGCGCGGATCCCACCACCTCGAACCGGTGCAGCGGACCCTCCTTCGCCAGCAGCTCCCGCCACTCGGCGACGTACCCCGCGCGGTGGACGGCCCCGGAGTCGGTGAGCGCCAGGTCGAACGCCGCGAGGTCGCGCGCCAGCAGCCCTTCCAGCAGCGCGCGGGTGCGCTCGCCGGCCCGGCGGGCTCCCTCGCCGCCCTCGCGCGGGTTGAAGAGGTCCAGCCCCGCCTGCCCCTCGCCGGCCGCCCAGAGGAGGGCCCCGTCGCTCACCAGGTGCAGGGTCCCACCCCCGGCGAGCGCGTACGACCCGGCGAGCGCGGCCAGCTCCCCCGCCGTGAAGGGGCGCGCGGCCGGGGGGAGGGGGAGGGAGTCGGCCCCGAAGAGCATCGCTTCCAGCTGCGCCTGCACGAACTGGCGCGCCGAGGTGCCGCCGTGGTCCCTCGCGTTGGAGACCACGATCACTACGCCGTCCGTCGACGGGTACCGGTAGAACGCGGCGTTGAACCCCAGCTCCGTGTCGCCGCCGTGCTCGTAGAACGCCCCGCCTCTCTCCGACGTGCCGAAGAACAGCCCGTAGCCGTACGAGAGGCCCCCGGACTCCGGGATGGGCACCTGCGGGGCGAGGTACCGGGCGAGGGTGCGCCGCCCGAGGACCCGCCCCGCCGTGAGCGCGCGGTGCCACGCGTACAGGTCGGCCGCCGTGGTCACCACGTCGCCGCTCCCCGTCACGCGCCAGTTCCGGGGCCACAGGGCGGGCGAGCCCCGGTCCCGCCACCCCCGGTAGGCGTGCGCCACCGCCCCGGTGTCGCCGCGGAGCTGCCACCAGAACCCCGAGCTCCGCATCCCCGCGGGGCGGAACAGCGCCGTCTCCACGTAGCGCTCGAACGGCGCCCCGGACACGCGCTCGGCGACGGCGGCGAGGAGGTTGTACGCATCGGAGGAGTACCGCCAGGCCGAGCCGGGCTGCCCGGTGAGCGGGGCGCCCAGGAGCCGCGCGATCGAGGAGTCGGCGCTCGCCACGTCGAAGTCCTCGGTGAAGCCCCCGCGGATCCCCGAGGTGTGCGTGAGGAGCATCCGGAGGGTGATCCCCCGCTTGTCCGCCGGCACGCCGGGAAGGTGCTGGCCGAGGGAGTCCCGCAGGGAGAGCCGCCCCTCCTGCTCCAGGCGGAGGATCGCCGCCGCGGTGAACTGCTTGGAGGCCGAGGCGATCCCCACGCGGGTCCCCGTGGTGAGCGGACGCCGCCGCTCCCGGTCCGCCCACCCGTAGGCCCGGTGCAGGAGCACGTCGCGGCCCCGGGCGACCAGCACCTGCCCCGAGAACCCGAAGGCGGCCTGGCGCGAGAGGAACTCGTCCATGCGCCGGCCGGTCTCGCCGGCCACCACCTGCGGGTCCGTCGCGGGAGCGCCCGTCTGCGCCCCGGCCGCGGGCGCGAGCAGCGCGTGGAGCGCCACCACGGCCGCCGCGCCATGCCGCACGATCTGCTGTCTCATGTCGTCACCCGGATTGGAGGCGAAAAATTTCGCACTTGAGGGAAAAGAAACGCGCCTCACCTGCCGGCCACGACCCTGTCCGCTTCGGCGTCGAGCCGGGCCGCGAGGCTCCGGCCGCCCGCCGCCCGGGCGGGGTCCATGGCGAGCACCTCCCCCAGGCGGCGCTCCAGCGACGTGGCGCCGGGGCCCAGCGCCAGGGCCAGGCCGAGCGGCGGGCCCAGCTCCGCGAGGGCATGCGCGCCCGGGAGCGCGGGGATCGGGCTCACCGGCCGCGGCGGCGAGCGTGCTCGGCCTGGTCGAGGATCCGGTTCAGCTCCTCCTCGGTGGGGGGCGCGTCGTCCAGCGACGCCAGCGCGACCATGGCCGCTTTGACGTTCCCGCGGAAGAAGTTGCGCACCACGCGCCGGAGCGCCGCCGAGCTCGCCTCCTCGCGCACGATGGTCGGGGAGAAGACGTACCGCCGGCCGTCCTTCTCGTGGCGGAGGTAGCCCTTGCGCTCCAGGATCTCCAGCTGCTTGCGGACGCTGGAGTACCCCGGCGGATCCGGGAGCTCGGCCTGCACGTCGGCGGCCGTGGCCCGCCCGCGCCGGTAGACCACCTCCATGATCTCGGTCTCCCGCTTCGAGAGCGGGCGCGGCGTCTCGGAGTCCGGCAGCGTCACGGGAGCGGGGGATGGGGGAAGTGCGATTTTCTTCGCACATGATACACGTCCGCCCTCCGGGCGGCAATGGGCATGGCGGGGAACGCGCACGAGGCCGGCGCGTCGGCGCGGCTCCATGCCCGGCGCAGCGACGCGTGCGCGCGGGCGGCCTCCGCCCTGCGGCCCTGCCGTTGCAGAGCGGCGGCCAGGCCGCACAGCGACCACCCGTTCCCCGGCTGCATCGCCAGGTCCTCCGTGAAGGCTGCTTCCGCCTCGCGGGCCCGGCCCGCGCGCAGCAGCGTGGCGCCGAGGGTCTGTCGCAGCGGAATGTGCCATCCCGGGGGCTCCATGTGCCCGAGCGAGTCCTGTAGCGCGACTCCTTCCCGGAGCTGCGCGAGCGCGGCCGGAACGTCGCCGCGGGCCTCCGCGATGCGGGCGCCGAGCGAGAGGTGCATCAGGCGGAGGATCCCCCGGCCGGGCGCGGTGGGGGCGACGGTGGTGCCGGGCGGGAAGGCGGCGGTGATGGAGTCCAGCGCTCCCAGCGATACGGCCGCCGAGTCCAGGCTCCCGAGCTCCGCGTGCGCCATGCCGCGCGCGTGCCGCCACACGCCCGTGGAGTAGGCGTGCCGGGGCGGGGGAGCGGGCGCCCGCAGGATCTCCGCCCAGTCGCCGAAGCGAAGGTGGACCAGGAGGGGGGCGCTGGTCCATGGGTGGAAGTAGGGCGATGCGTCCGCCGCGGCGGGGGCCACCCGGGCGGCCAGGGAGTCGGCCGCTTCCAGGGCCTCGCGCCGCCTTCCCTCGGTGGCCAGCGCCACCCACAGGAAGTGGAGCGTGTGGGCGTGGTAGGCGGAGACGTAGACCGAGGTGGCGGGGGGCCGGGCCAGCGCGAAATACCGCCGGTCCGCCTCGCGCGCCCGCACGTTCGCCTCCACGGACTCGGCGTAGCGGCCCACCCGGAAGAAGACGTGCGAGGACATGTGCAGGAGGTGCCCCGCACCCGGCGCGAGGGTGCGCAGGCGCTCCGCGGCGGGGAGCGCCGGGCGGGGGTCGTGCGCGGCCTCGAACAGGTGCACGTACAGGTGGTGTGCCCCCGGGTGGTCGGCCGCGAGCGCCATCGCCGCTTCCAGCGCGCTGCGCCCCTGCTCGATCCCCGGAGCGGGTGTGTGGTCGGGCCGCCAGTACCTTCTGCGGTGGAGCAGCATGCGCGCCTCGCCGTGCAGCGTGGCCAGGTCGGGGTCGCGCGGATACCGCGCCTGCAGGCGCCCCATCGCCTCCGCGTAGGCACTCTCCGCCTCCGGCACCGCCCGGGTGGAGTCGTAGCGCGCCACGAGCGCGGCGATGAGCCCGCGCTCGGTGGCCGTCCCCGCGGCCGCCCGCGCCGTGGCTCCCTCCAGCGCCTGCCGCGCCGCGCGGTCCGACGCGGGGTTACGGGCCCGGTCCACGTACGGACCGTGCGCGAGCGCCATCCCCACGTACGGCATGGGGGCTGCGGTGTCCATCGCCGCCGCGGCCTGGAACGCCCGCAGCGCCTCGGCGTGGTTGAAGCCGTAGAGGAGCGCCAGCCCCTGGTCGAAGTAGCGCTGCGCCCGCGGCGAGCTCGTGGCGATCTCCCTGGCGTACGTCCCCAGCCCCGGGAGGAGTGGCGGAAGGGAATCCGCCGGCGCTGTGGCGTGCAGGAGCGCAGGGACGAGGAGCGCGAGAATCACGGGCGTCGGTGGCTGCGGGAGGGCTGCGTCTCGGGCGCACCGGGAGCGCCCGGGCTCCACGGGGGCGTGGTCCGGTACACGCCCGGACACTCGGCATCGTGCGCCCGCGGGGCAACCGTGCGGGGATGGACCGCGGACCGCGGGGACCAGCGGAGATGCGGCGGGGCGGCGCAGGCGTACCCCGTCGCACCTGGTCCCCGGCGGTCGCCGCCCGACCCGGTGAGCCGGCGCCTCGTCACAGGGACCTGTCGATCGCCCCGCATACCGGGTAACCTGCCGGGATCCTCCGGCCACCCGCGCCGACTCGGCGGGGAGGCGAACGCAACCATTCCGCGGGAGCGGTCCTCCGTGCTTCCGATCCACCTGCTGGTCCCCGCCGCTCTGTCCGGCGCCGCCCGGCTGCCGGACTCGACGTTCGCCGGGCCGGGCCGGGAGGAGCGCATCCCGAGGCCGTGGGCCCCGGTCGTCCTCCTGGCCGCTTCATCCAGGTGACGCCCCACACCCCCTCCCGCCGTGCCACCATGATCATTCGCCCCGTCCTCCGCCGGTCCGCGGCCGGCGTCCTGCTCCTGCTCGCGGCCGGAGCGTCCGCCCTGCACGCGCAGGGGCCCGGCCCCGGCCGGCTCACGGTCGAGCGCGTCTTCTCGCCCGAGTTCTACGGCGACCCGTTCGGGCCCGTGAAGTGGCTGGGCGACGGGAGCGGCTACACCACCCTGGAGCCCGCCGCCGAGGGGGCCGGCCGCGACATCGTCCGCTACGACGCCCGGACCGGCCAGCGCTCCGTCCTGGTCGCCGCGCGGCGGCTGGTCCCCGAGGGGAGCGACGGGCCGCTGGCGGTGAGCGGCTACGACTGGTCCGCGGACGGGAAGAAGCTGCTGGTGTTCACCAACACCGCCCGTGTCTGGCGCTACCACACGCGCGGCGACTACTGGGTGCTCGACCTGGAGAGCGGCAGGCTGCGGAGGCTGGGCGGGCCGGAGGCCGCGCCCTCCACCCTGATGTTCGCCAAGTTCTCCCCGGACTCCCGCCGCGTGGGCTACGTGCGCGAGCACGACGTATACGTGGAGGAGCTGGAGACCGGCAGGGTCGTCCCCCTCACCGCGGACGGGTCGCGCACCACCATCAACGGCACCTTCGACTGGGTCTACGAGGAGGAGCTGGACCTGCGCGACGGGTGGCGCTGGAGCCCGGACGGGAAGCGGATCGCGTACTGGCAGCTCGACGCCACCGGCGTGCGCGACTTCCTGCTGGTCAACAACACCGACTCCATCTACTCCTTCGTCGTGCCGGTGCAGTTCCCCAAGGCGGGGACCACCAACTCGGCGGCCCGCGTGGGCGTGGTGAGCGCGGAGGGCGGGCCCACCACCTGGCTGGAGCTCCCCGGCGACCCCCGCAACCACTATCCCGCCCGGATGGACTGGGCCGCGTCCTCCGACGAGGTGCTGGTGCAGCAGCTCAACCGCCGCCAGAACACCAACCGCGTGTTCCTGGCCGCGGCGGCGAGCGGCAGCGTCCGCGAGGTCCTCACCGAGCGGGACAGCGCCTGGCTGGACCCGGTGGACGACCTGGTGTGGCTGGACGGCGGGAGGCGCTTCACCTGGATCAGCGAGCGCGACGGCTGGCGCCACGTGTACGTCGCCTCCCGCGACGGCCGGGAGCTGCGGCAGGCGACGCGCGGCAGCTACGACGTGTGGTCCATCCAGCGGATCGACGACCGGGAGGGGTGGATCTACTTCGTCGCCTCCCCCGGGAACCCGACGCAGCGGTACCTGTACCGGGCCCGCCTGGACGGGCGGGGCGCCCCGCAGCGCCTGTCGCCGGAGGGGCAGCCGGGGACCCACTCGTACGGCGTCTCCCCCGACGCGCGCTGGGCGATCCACAGCTACTCCCGCTTCGGGACCCCCAGCACCGTCGAGCTGGTGGAGCTCCCCGGCCACCGGGTGGCGCGCACGCTGGTGGGAAACGAGCGCCAGAAGCGGGCCGTCGCCGCCCTGGAGCGGGGCGAGGTGGAGTTCTTCCGCGTCCCCAACGGCGAGGGGACCGAGCTGGACGGCTACCTGATGAAGCCCCCCGGCTTCGACCCGGCCCGGCGGTACCCGATCCTCTTCTTCACGTACGGGGAGCCGGCGCAGTCCACCGTGCGCGACTGGTGGGAGGGCTCCGCCTACCTCTGGCACCTGATGCTGACGCAGCGGGGCTACCTGGTGGCCAGCATCGACAACCGGGGGGCCCCGGCGCCCCGCGGACGGGCGTTCCGCAAGGCGATCTACAAGCAGCTCGGGGTGGTCAACGCCAACGACCAGGCGGCGGGCGCGCGGGCGCTTCTCCGGCGGCCGTACGTGGACGGGGACCGGGCCGCGGTCTGGGGGTGGAGCGGCGGGGGGGCGATGACGCTCAACCTCCTCTTCCGGCACCCCGGCCTGTTCGGCACCGGGATGGCGGTGTCCCCCGTGACCGACCTGCACTACTACGACACCATCTACCAGGAGCGGTACACGGGTCTTCCGCAGGAGGACAGCGCCGCGTACCGGACCGGCTCGCCGGTGAACTTCGTGGAGGGGCTGCGGGCGAACCTGCTGCTGGTGCACGGCTCCGGCGACGACAACGTGCACTACCAGAACTCGCAGGCGCTCGTCAACGCCCTGGTCGCGGCGAACAAGCCCTTCGACTTCATGGAGTACCCGAACCGCACGCACTGCATCTGCGAGGGCGAGGGCACCACCGAGCACCTGTACAACCTGCTCACCCGGTACCTGAACGACCACGTCCCGGCGGGTGCCCGGTGACCGCCGCCGTTCGGCGCCCGGACGCCGGCGCCCGGGCCCGGGTGAGAGGCCCCGCCGCATGGGCCGCCGCGGCCCTCCTGCTGATGGCGGCCGGGCTCCACGCGCAGGCGTCCGTATACCGGGTGACGTTCAGCGACGAGGACCGGCGGCTGGCGCGCGTCGACGCGACGCTCGCGACCGCGGACTCCGTGCTGCTGGTCTATCCGTACCAGTACGACGCGTCGCACCTCCCGGAAGGGTGGGCGACGTTCGTGCGCTCCATGACGGCGACCGACGCGGCCGGCGACCCGGTCCCGCTGCGGAAGAGCGGGCTGGCGCGGTGGCGGATCCCCGCCGGAGCGAAGCGGCCGCTCCGGCTGTCGTACGAGGTCCTGGTCCACCACGACCAGGGGTACTGGCCCGTGGGGTGGGACGAGGCGGCGTACGCGAGCCGGCAGTGCGACTGCGTCTTCCTCACCGGGATGTCGCTGTTCGTCGGGGCGGAGGACCTGGCCGACATCGGCGTCGAGTTCGACCTCCCCGGCCCGCGGGGGCGGAGCGCGGGCTGGATCAGCGCAACGCCCTGGGAGCCGGCGCCGCAGGGCGGGCACTCGTACCGGGTGCCGGACTTCCGCCACCTGGGCGACGCGGGGCTGGTCGTCGGCCGGGTCCCCGTGGCCGACGTGCGCTCGGGCGACGCGGTGGTCCGCGTGGCCGTGGGGAAGGGGATCCCGGACGGGCTCGCCCTCTTCCAGGACGCCACGAGCCGCTACCTCGCCGCCGCGGAGCAGGTGTTCGGGAGCGCGCCCCGCGGCCGCTTCCTGGTCGTCGCGAACCCCGACGTGTTCACCGGCGGGGGCGCCTTCATCCGCACCGTGAGCATGCTGTTCCGCGACCCGGTCACCCGGGAGGGGAGGGCGGAGTGGGGCCACGTCCTCGCGCACGAGCTGGTGCACCTGTGGAACGGGCACGGCCTGCGGTTCCAGCCGGACGAGGAGTGGTTCAAGGAGGGGGTGACGGACTACCTGAGCCGCAAGCTCCAGCTCGGGGTCGGGGACCTGTCCGACGACGCGCTGATGGAGCGGCTCGCGGAGCAGTACGGGTACTACCTGGCCGCGGCCGGCCGGGTCTCCCTCCGCCGGGCGGGGCACGACAAGCAGGCGAACACGGCGCTGGTCTACGGCGGCGCGGCCGCGACCGGCTTCGCGCTGGACGTAGCCATGCGGGAGGCGTCGGGCGGCCGGGCCGGGATCGAGGAGCTCATGCGGGCGCTGTACGCGCGGCACGCGGGCCGGGGACCGCTGACCACCGACCAGATCGAGCGCGAGGCGTCGCGGCTCGCGGGGCGCTCGTTCCGCTCCTTCTTCCGCGACTACGTTTCGGGGACGGAGGTCCTCCCCCTGGCCGACTTCGCGGGGCGCATCGGGTACCGCCTGGAGACCTCGCGCGAGGGCGACGCGGTCCGGGTCCGGGTCTCCTCGGATCCCGGCGCCACGCCGGACCGGCTGCGGCTGCGGCGGTGGGTCCTCCGCAGGGGCTCCCCCTGACCTCCGTCCGCCGGCCCGGCGCGCCGCCCCGGGCTCAGGCAGGGAAGCGGCCGCGCCGGATCCCCGGGATGACGCGGAGCGCGTTGTCGTAGTACAGCTTCCGCAGCACCTCCTCGGGGAGGTCCAGCCCGTACATCCGCCAGAACGCGTGCCGCCGGCGGAAGTACTCGAAGTATTCGTCGGCCGTCTCGAAGATCCGGAAGTAGGTGGGGTACTCCCCCTCCGCCCAGGTGTCCTTGCCGAACATCACCCGGTCCTGGTGGCGGACGAGGAACTCCCGCGCGGACCGCGGCTGCCGTCCCAGCTCCGCCACCACGGCGGCGACCTCCGTGTACACGTTGGGGTTCTCGTCCAGGAAGCGCCCCAGCCGCGCGAGGTCGTTGCCCATCCAGTCCAGGTGGGCCGCGATGAAGGTGGTGCCCCGGTGCCTGCGGAAGACGCTGTGCTGCTCCGCCATGACCGCCTCCCACGAGGGGTAGCGCTCGGGGGGGCGCGCCCGGTTCGGGAACTGCTTCAGCTCCAGCCAGCGCTCGTTGTGGCGGTCGTGCGGCTCGAAGAAGGGCTGCGGCTCCCCCGTGTGGATCAGCACCGGGATCCCCAGCTCCCCCGCCTTCCGCCACACGGGGTCGAAGCGGGGGTCGTCGGCGGGGATCCGCCGGCCGGTCCCGTCCCTGAGGTCCAGGCCCAGGTTCTTGAAGATCTTCAGCCCGCGCGCTCCGTGCCTGCGCACGTCCTCCTCCAGGCGGCGGGCCGCCCTCTCCCCCCAGGCCGGGTCGTCGATGCCGGTGAAGTCCAGGTTGGCGAAGGTGACGAAGCGGCCGGGGTGGCGCCCCTCCGTGGCCCGGACCCTGGCGGCCAGGGAGTCGCCCGTCCCTCCGCTCAGGTTCACCATCACCGCCATGTTGAGCCGGTCCATCCCCGCCACCAGGCTGTCCACCCGCGCGGGAGTGAGCGCCCCCCACTGGTGGTTGTGGACGTCCACGAACGGGTAGCGGGCCCGGTCCACCCGCCGGGCCGGGACGACCAGGGAGGACCGGGGCTCGTACTCCTCCACGGTGAGCTCCTGGGCGGGGAGCGGCGCGGCGCGCAGGAGCGTGGCCGCGGCGAAGCCGCAGGCCGCGAGCGGGATGGGCAGGGAGCGGCGGACGGGGTGCATCGGTCGACCTCGGGTCGTGCGGACGGTGGTCACCTCGGGGACGGCGGGCGCCGGGCTGGCGCAGGGACAAGGTACTCCGGCGCCCGCGCGCCGCACCAGGAGGATCCGCGCCCGGCGCGGATCCCCGCCGGCGTGCTACACGCACCTCTCGACGGACGAGGTGAAGCTGCCGCCGCCCTGCGCCCCCGGGGCCGGGGTGAAGCTGTGGAATCCGAGCACCCTGTAGGCGTGCGACTCGTTCCAGGGGTGGCGGAACGTGGCCGAGACGGTGAGGTACGCGGGCGACCCGGGCGCGGTCTTGTGGTCGCGGATCCGGAACGCCCAGGTGTCGGTGCCGCAGCCCAGCTCCGTCGCGTAGAAGCGGCCCTCCACGGTGGTGGACGCCACGCCGGCGAGCGCGTTCGACGTGGTCCAGAGCTCGGCCTGCTCGTGGTAGCTCCCGTACGAGACCCTGGCGTTCGACCCGTACGTGTAGCGCGCGACGGTGGTGGTGGTGGTGTCCGCAGGCGGGTCGCGGCCGTCGGTGGGGCCGCACTCCCCGCTGGTGCTGCAGAGGCCGGGCCGCGCGTCCTCGGGCGCGGTGACGGCGGGTCCCTCGCAGCCGGCGAGCGCCAGGACCGCGCAGCCGGCGACGGCGTAGTTCAGTGCTTTGCGTGGCATCATCCGCCCTCGGTGGAATCTCGGGTTGCCGGCCCGGCCGCCGGAGCACTTCCCCGACGGCCGGGCCGGAAGGACGCTCAGTTGCAGTCCGAGTGCTCGGACGGGAAGGTGCCCCCGCCGGTGAACCCCGGGGCGGCAGTGAACGTGTGCGTGCCCCTGACCACCATCCGCAGCCGAGCCCTCGTCTCCATCTTGAAGTGGACCTCGGCCGTCCCGGGACCGTACACGGTCTTGCTGGCCCGCCCGTACTCCGACTCGTAGTTGGGATCGCATCCCAGCCAGCTGAGGGCGACGGCGTCCACGGTCGCCGACGCGATCTTGCTGGTGTAGGCGACGGACCTGGAGGAGCCCCGGAAACGGGTCCAGGGAAGAATCTGGACCCCCCCGTCCCACTTGTAGTATCCCTCGTAGAACACGCGGCTGCTGTAGGCGTAGTCCGGGCCGGTCCAGTCGGCCACCGGCGGGTCCCGGGTGTCGGTGGGACCGCACTCTCCGCTGGTGCTGCAGAGGCCGAGCCGCGCGTCCTCGGGCGCGGTGACGGCGGGTCCCTCGCAGCCGGCGAGCGCCAGGACCGCGCAGGCCACGGCGAGCAGGCTTCGTCCAGCTCGCTGCATGAGACGACCTCCTGGATGGGGTGGACATGCGACGCCGCAGCGTCCCGGAGCCAACCGGCTCCCGGACGCAGTGTACCGGGTTCCCGGTGCGCCACCAGCATCCTGGGGCCAGTGCATGGAGCACGTGGCGTGTGGAACAGGGCGGCGGCGAGTCGGCGGGCGGCGCCGATAGGAGGATCGGGATGGGGGCGCGCAGGACGAGCCGCGGTACGCGCCTGGGTTGCATCGCGCTGCCTGGCTCCGCTCCGCGGTCCGTCATTTCGCCATGCCCTGGCCCAGCTTGACCCGTTCCAGAGGGGCTCGCCCCACGGTTCTTGGTGGGGTGGTGAGCCGGCGCGTATGCTGGCTGACGGGGGCGTTCCCTCCGGCGAACCCTCCCCGTTCCGGCGGCGTGGCCGGGCCTGTTTCCACTCTCTGACGGGAGATCGAGCGATGCGACGTGTTCGACTGAAGCTGGCGGTCCTGGCGTGCGCGGGCCTGGGGCTCGCCGCCTGCGAAGGCTCCACCATCTCCGCCCCGGAGAGCCCCCGCTACGCCTGCCAGTGGGCGCGGGAGGGCGGCGGCTGCGACCCGGTGGACAACACGAAGTACGTCGTCCACGAGGGCAGGTCGGTGTTCGACCTGCAGCTCGTCGGAAACCCGAACGTGGACCGGTTCGACAGGGTCGACGGGCGCTCGTGGACGACGGCGTGGGAAGGCGCCGCCAGCGTCACGGTCACGGCCGAGCTCCGGCACGACAAGTACTGCGACGGGTCGTACAACTGGCTGAACACCCTGACGAAGACCGAGCCCGTCTCCTCGCATCCCACGTCCGCCGTGGTGTACTTCACGAACCAGCAGGACCCGCTCGTCAAGAACCGGTGGCGGATCAGCGGCACGCACACCGCGACTGCCGCGGCGGGCTACGTGGGTGGCGGGCCCCTCTACTCCAGCGTGACGAGCTCGTGTCTCTGACGCGGCCCGGGGGAGCCGACCGCCCAGGTCGGCTCCCCGCCCCCGCACCCCTCCTCCCGCGCCGCACCCCCGCGACATGACCCCGAGCCCCGCCCGGAACCCGGCGGCGCCGCGCTTCGCCTGCCACTCGCGCGCGTGCCGGATGGTCCCCGGCGCCGCGTTCGTGGGGGGCATTCTCGTACTCGCCGCGTGCTCCCGGGCGGCGGATGCCCGGTCCGGGGGCGCCGGACACGACGCCTGGACCGCGGCGCTGGAGATCCCGTCGGCGGGCGCGTTCTCGGCGCACGACCACCGCGTCGCCGAGCTCCAGGCCGGCCCCGACGGCGCGCTGCACGCGCTCTTCCTGGACGACGTCGACGGGGACGGCCAGACCGACCGTCTCCTGTACGCCGGCTTCGACGGCGCGGCGTGGAGCCGGCCCCTGCCGCTGGACGACACCCCCGGCGTCACGGACGCACCCGCCCTGGTGGTGCAGGGCGACGCAGTGCACCTGCTCTGGCTGGAGGCCGGCGACCTCCGGCACCTCGCGCGCCTGACCACGGTGATGCACCGCGTGCGTAGCGGGGGGCAGTGGTCGGAGCCGGCCCCGCTGTACCGGACACGCGGGGGAGAGAGCATCCCCAACGGTCTGGCGGCGGTGCGGGACGGCGGGGTGCATGCCGTGCACCATGGGGCGGACGGGCGGCTGGTGCACCGGGTCTACGGGGAGAGCGGATGGGGATCACCCCGGACGGTCGGTGGCGACGGGATGGAGCTGGACCTCGTCGCCGGGCCCGGCGGGACGCTGGCGGCGGCGGGGACGGGGACCTTCCCCCACCCCCTGATGGGGCCGGGGGGCACCGCGCGCAACGATCCGTGGGTCCGCATCTTCCGGGGCGGCCGCTGGACGGAGCCCGTGCCCGTGCACCACCTCCCCGCGGAGCACTCCCACACGCCGCGGGTCCGCTGGACCCGTGACGGCGTCCTCCATGCCGTGTGGCTGGAGGGGGAGCACGGGGAGCTCCTCGCCACGCGGCTCCTGCACGCCACCTCCCGCGACGGCCGGAGCTGGAGCGCGCCCGTCGAGGCGGAGCCACGCCGGTCCGGCGGGCCCTTCTACTCCCCGCGCCTGGCGGTGGACGGCCGGGGGACGCTGCACCTGACCTTCGCGCGGTTCCGGGCGGGGATGGCCGACCCGCGGCACTTCCACGCCACCTTCGACGGCGCCCGGTGGTCGCTACCCCGGGAGATCCTCCCCGGCGAAGGCGTCCGCGACAGCGAGCTGGAGACGGCGGTGGACGGGGAGGGGCGGCTGCACGCCGTCTGGAAGGCGGCGGACGGGGGCTACCGGCACGCGGTGCTGGAGCTGCGCGGCGGGGCGTCGGCGGATCCCGGCCCCCGAACCCCAGCCTGAGGGGGAGCGACCCACCGCGCTCCCCGTCACCCCCGCGTGTCCCGGCGTAGGATGGGCCGGGTCTCGGCCCGCCGTGCGACCTCGTGGAAGCCGACCCGGTCGAAGGCAGACCGGATCCCGGTCCAGGCGAACGGCGGCGGCATGGCCTCGGACCGCGGCTCGACCGGGTACGCCTCGACCGTGGCCGCCCCCAGCGACGCGGCATGGCGGCACGCCGCGTCCACCAGCTGCGAGGAGATCCCCTGCCGCCGCGCCCCGGGCGCGAGGTAGAGGCAGGTGATGGACCAGACGGGGGCGTCGTCCACCGGCGCCAGGATGCGCGAGCGGGCGAGGCGGACGAAGTGCTCTCGCGGCGCCACCGAGCACCAGCCGACCGGCTGCCCGCCGAGGTACCCGATCACCCCGAGAGGCCGCCCGCCGCGGACATGCTCGCGCAGCGCGGCGCGGTTGCCCGCCCCCCTGTTCCGCTCGTGCTCCTTCGCGCTCTGGCGCCAGTACATGCACCAGCACCCTCCGCACGCTCCGCGCTCGCCGAACAGCGCCTCCAGGTCGGGCCAGCTCGCTTCCGTCAGCGGCTCGAAGCGGAGCCGGGCTCCGGCGGGTGGACGTTCAGCCATGCTCTCTCCAGAAACGGTGCGGATGGCTACAGCAGGCCGTTCCCGCCGAGCACGGCCCCGGCCCGGTGGACCGGGTCGCGACGCGCCGTCACGAACAGCTTGGGGCTCCGGGAGGTAAACGGCTCGTTCCTGTGGCCCCCCTCCACGGACACCACCGAGAAACCGGCGATTCCCAGCATGAGTTCAAGCTCCTGGCGGAAGACGGGGCGCCAGTGCATGCGGTACTCGGTCCGGCGCACCACACCACCCGGACCGACCTCGTCGTACCAGCCGTAGAGTTCCTGGCGCTGGCCCTCGTCCACCGGCCCCAGCGCCGCGAACCGGGTGTACCGGTCGCCCGTATGGACGTTCCTGCGGTTCAGGAATGGCCTGGGAACCGGGTCGCCCTGGAGGGGGAGGACGAGCGGGTTGACCGCGTCCACCACCAGGAGTCCACCCGGGGTGAGGTGCCGCGCCGCCGCCCGCAGCGTGGAGAGCTGGTCCTCCATACGGGTGATGCAGAGGAGGCTGTTGAACGGGAGGATCGCGAGCCGGAACGCCTTCTGGGGCAGGTCGAGGCGGGCGACGTCCTGCCGGGCGAGCGAGACCCGCCCGCGCACCTCTTCCGTCTCCCGGGCGAGCCGGTCGCGGAGGCGGTCCAGCATCGCCTCCGACAGGTCTACCCCCGTGACCGCGTGGCCGGCGCGGGCCAGCGGGATCCCGACCCTCCCGGTCCCGCAGCAGAGCTCCAGGACCGGTCCTCCGGTCCGCGCGGCCAGCCCGACGTAGCGGGGAACGTCGTGGGCCAGCCCTTGCAGCTCCGTGGTCGCGTCGAAATTCTCCGCGTACTCCTCGTCCCATGGCGCGGGATAGTCGCTGTCGTAGTAGCGGACCGAGGGGTGGGACTCGGGAAGTCCGGCGTTCATCGCGTCCTCCTGCGGGTGGGCGGGGTTCGCTTGACAGCTCCCGGCTTCGGGGAGATCGTGTCCAGGCACGGAGCGTCGGCGCGGATCGCGGACCGGGCGCCGTCCTGCATCCCTTCGCCCCGCGTCACACGGAACCGGCAGAGGATGCCCCAGGGTCACTACGAGCGCCTATGCATAGGGAGCGGCTTCGCCGTTGGGCTCTGGCGCTGCGACATGCCCGAGCCCGGCCTTCACGAGGCCGAGCGGGTCGAGCGGCACGAGATCGTCTTCCCCACCGCCGGGCTCTACGTCCGCGAGATCGCGGGGCGGCGGGAGCATGCCGACGCCACCCGCGTGGTGTTCGGAAACGCGGGGGACTGCTACCGGGTGCATCATCCCGTCCCCGGAGGAGACCGCTGCACCGTGATCACCCTCGGGCCCGGCCTGGTGGAGGCGGTGGCGGGCGCCACCGGCGCGATGGCCGCAGCACCGGGAGATCCCCGCTTCCCGCTCCGGTCGCGCGGGATCGACGGACGCCTGTACGCGATGCATCGCCGGGTGGTCCGGCTCCACGCCGGGGGGGCGGCCGACCGCCTGGAGGTAGACGAGCGCGTGTTCCAGGTGGTGCACCTGGCTATCGCGGGGGAGCACGCCCGGCCGGGGGCCGGCGGCGCCCCTCGGCGGGGCGCCCGGCGCGTGCGCGACCGGGCGCTCGCGCGGGCGATCGAGGTGGTCCATCTCCGGTTCCGTGAGCGGCTCTCGCTCGACGACGTGGGCCGCGAGGCCGGCTACTCGCCCTTCCACCTGGCGCGCCTCTTCCGGTCCCACACCGGGCTCCCGGTCCACCAGTACGTCAACCGTCTTCGGCTGCGCGCGGCGTTCGAGGCCGTCCTCGACGGTCCGGCCGACCTCAGCGCGGTGGCGCTCTCGCACGGCTTTTCCTCGCACAGCCACTTCACGGCGGCGTTCGGCCGCGAGTTCGGCATCGCGCCGTCCGCCGCGCGCGCCGGCTACAGCAGGCTCAACCAGCGCGACGGCCGCCTCGCCTTGAGCTCCGCGAGCCGGCGGCAGGGGACGTAGAGCAGCGCCGCCACGGCGGCGGATGCCAGGTACACGGTGCCCAGGCCGTAGCCGTACCCCGCGGGGGGCAGCGGCGCCAACATGGGGTGGTTTGCGCCGAGCCAGGGGATCACCTCGCCGTAGCGGGCGAGCGAGAGGAGCACGGCCGCCAGGTGAATGACGGGCAGGTGGAGCACGTAGAAGAGGAACGGCGCCCGCCCGAAGACCGCCAGTCCCCTCGCGAGGGGCCCGCGCGCGTGCTCCAGCAGGGGGACGAGGGCGAGCGTGGGACCGAGCGTCATGAGGAGGAACGGGGTCGAGGCCGGGTACTTGTCGGCGTTCAGGAACGAGAGCACGGTGAAGGCCGGAGACTCCTGCGGGCTCCAGGGCCGGGGGTCCAGGAGGTTGAGCCCGCGGAGGACCACGAAGCCGGCCACTGCCGCCATCCCCGCTGCGATGCAGATGCGCCTCCGCCGCTCCGCCGGCAGGAGCATGACGGGGCCGAACGCGTATCCTGCCGCGATCACCCCCACCCAGGGAACCACGGAGAAGAGCACGGAGAAGGAGGGCCCGTCCTCGCCGAGCCGGGACGTCCCGCCGAAGTAGAGGACCTGCCACAGCCGCGCCGCGCCCGTCACGGCCTGCCCCGCGGGCGGGGTAGGGAGGATGGACTCCAGGGCCCCGTGGCAGGCGATCACCGCGACGCCCACCCCCCCGACCACCCAGGTCGGGAGGAAGACCAGGGCGGCCAGGAGGATCATGCAGCACCCGATCATCCAGAGCACTCCGCCGAAGAGGTAGGCGCCGTAGTCGAAGTTGAAGGTCCAGCCCAGGCGGACCGCCGTCATCTCCACCAGGATCAGCCAGACGCCCCGGGTCAGCAGGAAGCGCGCGAGGGCCGCCCGGCTTCGCACCCGCCGGCCGTGGAGGAACGCGCCGGCCCCGGCCAGGAACAGGAAGGCCGGGGCGCAGAAGTGCGTGATCCAGCGGCTGAGGAAGAGGGCGGCCGTCGCCCGGTCGAGGTCCGTCGGATCGAAGCGCGACGCGCTGAGGAACCAGCGCGCGTGGTCCACCGCCATGAGCAGCATCACGGCGCCGCGGATGACGTCGAGCGAGAGGATCCGCCCCGGGCTCGCCGGGACCGGACCCGGCGAGCCTGCGTGGGCGCCGGTCCGGGTGTTGCCCGGCGTGTCGGGTGCGCTTCTCATCCCCAGCTGCCTCGCGCGGCCTGGCGGGTCGTCCCGCGTGGATCGTGACCTCCGGGGTGGAAGTATGGTCCCGCCGCCGCGTCCGCGCTGTCGAAATCCTGCGCTGTTCACTACGCGGTCCCGTCTCGCCCGGGAACCCGGGGAAATCGGAATCGCCGCGCTCCGCCATCCGGGGTGCAGCGGCCGGTAAACCTCGCGGTGGATCTCAAGCTGGAGGCGTGCTCCGGTTCTCACCCATGCGCGTGCTCCCGATGCCGCCCGACGCGAGTACGGCGCCGCCCCGGGGCTACGGAGCCTCGGCGGCGCGCGCCTCGGCCAGCGACTCCGCCGCGCTCCCCCACTCCGGGTGCAGCCGGGCGTTGGCCTCGAACACCCGCACCGCCTCGGGGAGCCGCTGCTCCAGGCGCCAGAGCTGGTAGCCCAGCTCGTTCAGGGCGCGCGGCCGCAGGGTCGCGGCGTCGGGGCGGCCGGCCAGCCAGCGGAGCGCCGCGTCCACTCCCTCGCCCTCCACCCGCCGCACCAGCTCCTCCTCCAGCCGGAGCGCCTCGCGGAGCCGCGCGAGCTCCGCCCGCAGCCGCTCCGCGGGGAGCCACCTGCCCCGCGTCATGGTCCCCGCCACCAGCTCCGCGCTGGCCACGTCCGCCAGCGGGTTCCCGAGCACCAGGACCAGGTCCGCCTGCATCCCCACCGCGACCGTGCCCCGCTCCCCGGCCACGCCCAGGAAGCGGGCGGCCTCCGTGGTCCCGGCCCGGAGCGCCGCCGCCGGGGTGAGCCCGGCCGCGACCAGCTGCCGCAGCTCCTCGTGCACGGAGACGCCGGGGACGACGAAGGTGTTCCCCGCGTCCGTCCCGAGCAGCACCGGCGCCCCCGCCGCGTGCAGGCGGCGGACGAGGTCGCGCTGGAAGCCGAGCAGCCGGCGCAGGCGGGGAACGTCGGGCGCGCCGAACCACTTCGCGTAGCGGTTCAGCGCGGGCGACCAGGCCCGGCGCTCCACGGCGGGGACGAGCCGCAGCTCGTCGCGCTCCAGCAGGCGGTCCAGCTGCGCCGGCTGCCGGGAGATGTAGTCGTAGTTGACCAGGGTGGTGACCAGGCCGATGCGCCGCTCCGCCATCTCCCGGACGATTCGGTCCAGGTCGGCGGCGCTCTCGATGGGGCTGTAGAGCAGCTCCTCCGCGTGCGCGACCGCCCCCGGCGCCACCTCCAGCATGTCCTGCCAGCCCAGCTTCCGCGGGATGTGCGACACGGTCCGGACCCGCCGGCGGTCCGCTTCCGCCACCAGCGCGGCGAACGCCTCCCGCGACAGGCCGTCGTACGGCTTGATGCAGTCGAAGCCGAGCGCGGACCGCTCCGCGACGGCGGCCCGCGCCGCCTCCGCGGTCGCGATCCCGCTCACCGGCCCGGCGCAGGCGGCGATGCGCGGACCGAGCAGCCGCCCGTCCTCCGCCGCCCGGGCCCACTCCAGCACCTCGGGGCCGGCGTTCAGCAGCTGCACCGTGGTGACCCCGCTGGCCAGGTAGAGCGGCAGGACGGACGGGTCGATCGCGTGGGAGTGCAGGTCGGCGAGCCCCGGCATCAGGAAGGCCCCGCGGAGCTCGATCCGCTCCGCGTCCGCGGGGACCACGACGCTATCGGCGGGGCCCACGGCCGCGATCCGGCCATCCCGGACGATCACGGTGCGGCGCGGCTGGATGCTGTCGCCGGCGAGGTCCACCACGTGGACCCCCACGAAGGCGTGCGTCCCCGCGCCCCCGGCCGGCGCCTGCGCGCGCGCCGCCGGACCGCCGGACAGGAGGAGGACGAGGAGTGGGAGGAGGGAATGGACCGGGCGCATGGCGTGTCTCTCGCGGAAGGGTGAGGGGTCGTGGTCGGGGATACGACGGCACGGGAGCGCCGGAGCGCTGCACCGCTCCGGATGCAACGCTCGCGCGGGCTCGCGCCGTCGTGCTGGTGGCGGCGACATTCACCGGGGCGGCGCGTGGCATCGACGACTGCGGACCTGGCGAGCCGGCTGCGCGCGGGAGACCCCGAGGCGAAGCGGGCGATCTTCGAGGCGGAGGGGGAGCGCATCTGGTCGCTCGCCTACCGGCTCTGCGGGGACTACGACCTCGCGCACGACGTGGTGCAGGAGACCTTCCTGCGGGCCTTCCGGAAGGCCGACCGCTACGACGGCCGGGGGTCGCTGCGCGGCTGGCTCTGCCGCCTCGCGGTGAACCACCTGCGCGACATGCAGAAGGTGCAGCGCAGGCGCGCCGCCCTGCTGGTGCTCGCCGCCGCCGGGGCGGAGCACTCGGCGCCGCCGGCCGCGGGCGAGCCGTTCGTGCGGCGCCGCGTCCACGACGCCGTGGGCCGGCTCTCGGAGAAGTACCGGACCGTCCTGCTCATGCACGACGTGGAGGGCTACACGCACGAGGAGATCGGCGAGGCGCTCGGGATCGCGGCCGGATCGTCGCGAGCCCGGCTCTCCCGCGCCCGCGCGCTGCTGAAGGAGACCCTGATCGACCTTGCCCCGGAGGAGTGAGATGGACCGCCCCGAGCACGACGACGAGATCACGCGAGCGCTGCGCGGCTACAACCCGCCCCCCCCGATGCCCCGGGAGCGGCTCTGGGCCGCCATCGAGGCCGGGGCCGCGGAGGGGCCGGCGGATCCCCGGGGGACGCTTCCCCTGGAGCTGTTCAGGCGCCGCATCCGGCCCCGGCTCGCCACCGCGGCGGCGGCGGCGCTGGCCCTGTTCGTGGGCGGCGCGGCGGCGGGGTACGGGCTCCGCGCGGCCGGCTTCGCCGCCGCCGGCGGGTCCCCGCCGGGGCCCGAGGTGGTGGTGCAGCGCGTCACCTGGTTCTGAGGAGCGGGAGCGATGACGATCATGCGTGTCCGCAGCCTGCTGGCGGGGCTGACCCTGGCCCTGCTCCCGTCGGCGGGGGCCGTCTCGGGGCAGGCCGGCTGCCCATCCGGCCAGTCGCTCCGCGGCCACCTGGGGGTGGAGATCGGGTGCGACTGCACGGTGAGCCGCTCCCCCACCGCGGAGCGGCCCTGGACCTTCCGCTCGCCCATCCGGGTGGAGTCGGTGGAGCGCGGCGGGGCGGCGGACGGCGTGCTGCGGGAGGGCGACCTGGTCCTGGCGGTGGACGGCGCCCCCGTGACCACCCCCCGCGGCGCCCGCCGGCTGGCGGAGCTCCGCCCGGGAGAGCGCGTCGCGCTGCGGGTCC
>DATABU010000064.1:0-8613 GCA_036259415.1 Longimicrobiaceae bacterium | reverse complement strand
GCCCACGCCGATGTGCGCCGGGCTGCGCGGGTCGCGCACCTTCCAGGGGCGGAACGCGATCGAGAAGAACAGCGTGAACAGGACCACGAAGACGCGCAGCGCCAGCGAGGGCATCTCCACCCGGGGCCCCGCCGCCAGGTGGTCGATGCCGTGCGCCCGCACGTAGCCCACCGCCCGCGCGAGCGCGTCCGGCTCCATCACCACGTCGGCGTCGGTGAAGAGGAGGTACTCGCCGCGCGCGCCGGCCGCGCCAACGTGCAGGGCGTGGTTCTTCCCCAGCCAGCCGCGCGGCAGTTCGGACACGTGCTCCACGCGCAGGCGCGGGTCCGCGGCGGCCATCCGGTCCAGGATGGCGCCGGTGGCGTCCTCCGAGCGGTCGTCCACCACCACCACCTCCAGCGGCCCGTAGCGCTGCGCCAGCACCGAGGCCAGGGCGGGCTCGATGTTGCGCGCCTCGTCGCGGGCGGCGATCACCACGGACAGCGGCGGCGCCTCCGCGCCGGGGACGGGCGGCACCTCGTGGAGCCGCCGCAGGGAGCGCGCGCCGCGCAGGCCGTTCACGAACAGGACGGCCATCGCGGCGGCGGCGAACAGCGCGAGCCAGAACCAGGGGTCGCGGATCATGGGGCGGGAGCGGGGCAGGGGCGGACCGCCGACGGGGCGGGGAGCGCCCCCGGGGCCGGCGGCGCGAAGACGGCCAGGTACCCGCCCGCCGCACCCAGGTCGTGGAAGGCGGTCTGCGTGTACCCACCGCCGCCATCTCGCAGCGGAGCAGGGCGGGCGGCGTCCCGTGGCGGGCGGTGGGGCGGTCCGCGTCCACCACCGCCACGCGGCCCCCCTCCCGCAGGGCGGGGCGCAGGTTGTGGAGCAGGCCGTACGGCTGCTCCACCTCGTGGTACATGTGCACCAGCAGCGCCAGGTCCACCGAGGCGCGGGGGAGCCGCGGGTCGTGCGCGTCGCCAAGGACCAGGACCACGTTCTCCAGCCCCTCGCGCCGCACCCGCGCCCCCAGCCGGCGCAGGTAGTCGGCGACCACGTCCTGCGCGTACACCCGCCCGCCCGGCCCCACCCGCGGCGACAGCCGCACGGTGTAGTAGCCGCTCCCCGCGCCCACGTCGGCCACGCGCATCCCGGGCCGCACGCCCAGCAGCTCCATCATCCGCCGGGCCTCGCCGGCCCGGTCGCGCGCCTCCTCGCTGGACCAGGTGTCGGTGACGATGCCGGCCACCGGCCGAGCCGGCGCCGGAAACGAGTCCGCCGCAACTCCCGCCGGCGCGCGAGGCGCGACCGCGTCCGCGCCTACCCCTGCGGATCCGCGCGTGCACGCCGCTCCCGCGAGCAGGAGCGCCAGCGCGGAGGAGCGGAGCAGTGCAGCCGGAGCGCGTCCCCGGCGCTGAACTGGAAGCATCGGCGCTACCGTCGGGAGTGCCTGTCGTGGCGGCCCGTCGGCCGCAGGTGCCCTCCATACCCGCAAGCTCGGGACCCGGTGCCTCGGCCCTCTCCCGCGGCTCGCCTCCGTTGGCCGGCGTGGTGTGCCGGCCTACGGAGCCGCAGCCCGACCCGAGCGCCGGCGAGGGGCACGCCCCGACCCCGCCGTTCCGCATCCCCAGAAGCCGCATTACCTTGCCACCGTCGCCCCCGACGTCTTCACCCGGAGCGCCCCCGATGACCCAGGCCGTCTCCCTCCCCCTCTGGCTCGCCCTCCTCCTCGCCGCGCTGGCCGCCGCCTGGACGCTGGAGCGGCTGCTGGTCCCCGGCGCGCGCTGGATCGTCCGGCAGCGCACCAACCGCGTGATCGAGGAGATCAACACCCGGCTGCGAATCGAGCTGCCGCCCTTCAAGCTCACCAAGCGGAAGGTGCTGATCGACCGGCTCACCTACGACCCGCGGGTGATGGAGGCGGTGGATGCCCACGCCCGAGAGCACGGGATGCCCCGCGAGGTGGTCATGGCGCGGGTGGAGCGCTACGCCCGGGAGATCGTCCCCGCCTTCAACGCCTACCTGTACTTCCGCGTGGGCTACTGGCTGGGGCGGCGGGTGGCGCGGCTCCTCTACCGGGTGCGGCTGGGGTACTCGGACGAGGACGGGCTGGCGGCCGTCGAGCGGGGCTCCACGGTGGTGTTCGTGATGAACCACCGCAGCAACATGGACTACGTGCTGGTGGGCTACCTGGCGGCGCGGCGCGCGGCGCTGAGCTACGCGGTGGGGGAGTGGGCGCGCGTCTGGCCGCTGCACATGCTCATCCGCTCCATGGGCGCCTACTTCGTGCGCCGCAACTCGGGCGACGAGCTGTACCGCCGCGTGCTGGAGCGCTACGTGGCCATGGCCACCGCCGCCGGGGTGACCCAGGCGGTCTACCCGGAGGGCGGGCTGAGCCGCGACGGGCGGCTGCGGCAGCCCAAGCTGGGGCTGCTGGACTACCTGGTGCGCTCCTGGGACCCGGGCGGGGGGCGCGACCTGGTGTTCATCCCCGTGGGGATCAACTACGACCGGGTGCTGGAGGACCGCACACTCCTCCTGGAGCTGGAGCCCGCCGCGCCCCGCCCGGGGAGGGCACGGGCGCTGGCGAACGCCTTCCGCTTCGTGGGCCGCAACCTGCTCCTGGCCGCCCGCAACCGCTGGTACCGCTTCGGCTACGCCTGCGTGAACTTCGGGTCGCCGGTGTCCATGCGGGCGTACTGCGCCGGGCGCGGGGTGGACTTCGCCGCGCTCCCCAGGGAGGAGCGCTTCGCCGAGGTGGAGGCGCTGGGGCGCACCCTGATGGACGAGGTGGGGCGGACCGTCCCCGTGGTCCCCGTGCCGCTGGTGGCGGCCGTGTTCGCGCGGGACCCGCGGCGCGCCTGGAGCGAGCTGGAGCTGAAGGCGGAGCTGCACCGGACGATCGGGGCGCTGGAGGCCGCGGGCGGGCGCATCTACGTCCCCCGGCGCGACCTGGACTACGCGCTGACCGTGGGGCTGCGCATGCTGGTGCTGCGGCACGTGGTGGAGGAGGACGCGGACGGCCTCCTCCGGGCGCGCGAGGCGGAGCTGCCGCTGCTGCGCTACTACGCCAACTCCATCGCCCACCTCCTCCCCCGCGCCGTGGCCGTCCCCGCCGTGGTGGGGGACGCCGTAGCCGCCACCGCCCCCACGTGAGGCCGGGGCGGGGCGCGGGGCTTTCGCGCGCCTCGGCGGAGCGGGTACATTCCCGCCGCGCCCGTCCCCGATCCTCCGCCCCGCAGGTGAAGCCTGGGTAAGTCGTTCGGCAAGCTCGCCGTGCTGATGGTCACGGCGTTCGTGGACATGGTGGGGCTCCTGATGGTGATCCCCCTCCTCCCCTTCTACGCCGTGCGGATGGGCGGGGGCGGGCTGGTGGTGGGGGTCCTGGTCTCCTCCTACGCCGTCGCGCAGCTCCTCAGCGCCCCCCTCTGGGGGCGCGTCTCCGACCGCTTCGGGAGGCGGCCCGCGCTCCTGGTGGGGCTGGGCGCCTCGGCCGTGGCGTACGTGATCTTCGCCTACGCCGACTCGCTCTGGGTGCTGCTCCTGTCGCGGCTGGTGCAGGGGGCGGGCGGGGGGACGGTGGGGGTGATCCAGGCGTACGTCGCGGACGCCACCGAGCCGGAGAACCGGGCCCGGAGCCTGGGATGGCTCTCCGCCGCCACCAACGTGGGCGTCACCATCGGGCCGGTGATCGGCTCGCTCAGCATGGGGATCGGCGCGCAGGCGCCGGGGCTCCTGGCGGCCGGGCTCTGCGTCGCCAACATGGCGTTCGCCTGGTTCTACCTCCAGGAGTCGCACGACGTGGCGGGCGCCCGCTCGTCCACCCGCCGCCCCGTGCGGCCGCGGGAGGCGGTCTGGCAGGTGCTCTCCCACCCGGGGGAGCCCGCGCCGCGGATGATCTGGATCTACTCCATCGGCATGGGGGCCTTCCAGATGATGACGGCGCTGCTGGCGCTCTTCCTGGCCACCCGCTTCGGGGTCACGGAGAAGACCATCGGCGTGGTGTACGCCTACAACGGGGCCATCTCGGTGCTGGCCCGGGCGGTGTTCCTGGGGCGGGCGGTGGACCGGCTGGGCGAGGCGCGGCTCTCGCGCGTGGGGCAGCTGCTGCTGGCCTCCGGGCTGGCGCTCCTCCCGCTCACCTGGCGCATAGAGGGCGCCGCGTCGCTGGACCTCTCCGCGCTCCCGTGGGGATGGGGGGTGGTGGAGGTGCCGCTCCGCACGCTGGCGCTGATGGGCGCGCTGGCGCTGGTTCCGCTGGGGACGGCGTTCACCTTCCCCTGCGTGACCTCCATCCTGTCGCGGGTGATCCCGCCTTACGAGCGCGGGGTCTACATGGGGGTGCAGCAGAGCTTCGGCGGGGCCGCGCGGGTGCTGGCCCCGCTCTGGGCGGGGTGGGCCTTCGACCACCTGGGGGTGGGGGTGCCGTTCTGGTCGGGGTCGGTGCTGGTGCTGGCGACGCTGCTGCTGGGCTTCGGGATCGAGGAGTACACCCGCCCCCGGCCGGAGCCGGCGGCGCTGGAGACCGCGTGACGGCGCCCCGGAGGTCGCCGGGAGGGACTGCATGACGGAAGGCTGGAGGCGCTTCGGCGCCGCGGTCGCCGCGGCGCTGGCGGCGTGGCTGCTCGCGGCGGGGGTGGCCGCGCCGCTGCTGCTGGGCGCGGTCGCGGCGGACGGGACCGCGGCGCGGCTGCTGGAGGGGCTGCGGGGCTCGCTGCGCGACGGCGTCCTCCTCCTGCTGGCGTTCGGCGCGACGGTGCCGGCGGTGGCGGCGCTGCGCCCCTCGCGCGTGGCCGGGTGGGTGCGGCCGGCCACGGCGGAGGCGCTGGGCGCCATCCGCGCCTGGATCGCGGCCATCCTGCTCGCCAGCGTGCTCTGGGAGGACCTCCCCAGCACGGCCGCGCTCCCGCGCGGGATGCTGGGCCTGGACGAGCACTGGCTGGTGGGGCTGCTCCATCCGCTCCCCATCGGCTTCGACCGCTTCCTGGCGAGCCCCGCGGCGCTGCTGGCCTTCGAGTGGGCGACGGTTCTCCTCCTGGCCGCGGCGGCCGCGGGGCTCCGCACCCGCTGGTCGGTCCCCGCGGGGGCGCTGGCGTACCTGCTCTTCGCCAGCATCCTGCGCAGCTATGCCTGGTCGTACCACACCGGGCTGGTGCCGCTCTACGTGCTGCTCCTCCTGGCCTTCACCCCCTGCGGAGACGCGTTCTCGCTGGACCGCCTGCTGCGCCGGCGCCGTGGCGTGCCGGTGGAGCCGGCGCGCGTGCCACGCCTGCGCTACGGCGTGGGGCGCTGGCTGGTGTGGGCGGGCGTAGCGCTCCCGTACACCATGGCGGGGCTCAGCAAGCTGCGGAACACCGGCCCGCTCTGGTGGGAGGGCGAGCACATGCGGCAGATGGTGGTCGCCACGGTGGTCGAGCCCATGCAGTTCGACTTCCGGCTCACCTACCTGATGGTGGACTGGCCGGCATGGGTCTTCGGGGCGCTGGGGCTGGCGTCGCTGGTGGGGGAGGTGGCGTTCGTGCTGGTGCTCGTCAGCCCGCTGGTGCGGCGGGTGCTCCCCCTGGCGACCGCAGGGATGCACGTGGGGATCCTGCTGATGCAGAACATCCTCTTACCCGACCTGATCGCCATCCAGGCGGTGTTCTACGACTGGACGCCGCTCCGCGCGCGGCTGGCCGCGGCGTGGGCCCGGGCGCGCGCCCTCGCCCGGCTCCCGGCGGCGGCGCCCCCCGCCGGGGGCGTGACGGGCTCCGGCGGGCCGCGGGACGTGGACGCCGCCGTGCGGCGGCAGGCCCGGGCCGCGCAGGCGTTCCTGGTGGTGGCGTTCCTGGCCTGGGCGACCCGCACCGAGCGCTTCCCCGTGACCGCCATGCAGATGTTCAGCCGCCCGTCGCCGCTGGAGCCGGTGGAGTACGTCCGGCCGCTGGTGCGCTACGCGGACGGGAGCGTGGAGCGCGCGCGCTTCGAGCGGTGGATCGGCGCCGTGGCGGACGCGCGCTACCGCCGCCTGCTGCGCCAGTGGGACGAGCACCCGGAACGGCTCCCGCTGCTGCGGGAGTTCCTGGACGCCTGCGCCCGGCGGGCCAACGCCGGCGCTCCGCCGGGGCGGAGGGTCGTGGGGTTCGAGCTGGAGCTGCGCCGGTGGGACTTCCGCCGCCACCCGCGCGATCCCGATCACGGGGAGCTCGTCCGCGTGGTCCGCCACGACGTGGCGCCGGCGGGAAGGTAGCCGCCGCCTCGCGTCGTCCGCCCCCGCGGGCGCGTCCGGGACGAACCCCGGTCCGCCCGCGTCACCCGCCTACCTCTTCAGCCAGACGAGCACGATCCCACAGACGCTCTGCCCGAAGGAATACTCGGGCGGGGCACCGGCCGCTCCCGGGTACGCCTCGATCGCTTCCACGTGCTGCGGGAGCATGGAGGAGAGCTCTTCCATGTCCGAGCGCCGCCCGTCCACCACCACGGCCGGCTGGCAGCGCTCCCCCTTCGGGCCGATGCCCCGGTTCGACAGCAGCGTGAACGAGGCGCCGAACCTCCCCGGGACCACCATGAAGCCGGCCATGGAGTAGAACGCCCGGCGCAGGTCCGGGGACGCAGCCGCGATCGCCTCCATCTGCTTGCCGTTGACGAAGCTCCCCATCCCCATGCGCCTGCGCTGGTAGAACCCGTTGGACTCGAGGTGGCGCACGCGGCGCTCCCCCTCCACCAGCAGCGAGTCCAGCGCGACCGCGCCCGGTGTGAGCACCACGCTCAGCCGGAACGTCGCGGCGGTGGGGAACTGCAGCACCGCGCGCTCCTCGCCGTAGCCCAGGCGCCAGACGCTGACGAAGCCCACTCCAAGCGGGATGCCCGTGACCAGCGCCGTTCCGCTGCTGTCGGAGCGCACCAGCGCGCCGACGCCGCTGACCACGACCTGCGCGTCGCGGATGGGCTGGCCGAGGCTGTCGGTGACCGTCACCCGCAGCCGGGCGCGGTCGTCCTGGGCGGAGGCTCCGCCCGCGGCGGCCAGGAGCGCGGACGCGGCGAGGAAGAGGACGGGCAGGATGCGCATGGGAACGAAGCGGTTCGGAGGGTGGCGCGGGAAGAGCCCGCACCGCGGGCGCCGACCTGCGGCCCGAGCCCGGCGGTCCGTGGCGATGGGCGCTCTACTTCTTCAGCCAGACCAGCACCATCCCGCAGACGCTCTGCCCGAAGGCATACTCGGGCGGGGCGCCGGCCGCTCCCGGGTACGCCTCGATGGCCTCCACCTGCTGCGGGAGGATGGAGACGAGCTCCGTCATGTCCGAGCGCCGCCCGTCGACGACCACCGCCGGCTGGCAGGGCGACCCCGTGAGGTCCACCCCCCGGTTCGACAGCAGCGTGAACGCCGAGCCGAACCGCCCCGGGACCACCTGGAAGCCGGGCATGTTGAAGAACGCCCGCCGCAGGTCCGGCGACGTCCGCGCGATGACCTCCATCTGCTCGGCGTTGACGAAGCTCCCCAGCCCCATCCGCCTGCGCTGGTAGAACCCGTTGTGCTCCAGCTGACGCACGCGGCGCTCGCCCTCCACCAGCAGCGAGTCCAGCGCGATGGCCCCCGGGGTGAGCACGACGTTCAGCCGGAAGGTGTTCGCGCTGGGGAACTGGAGCACCGCGCGCTCCTCCCCGAAGCCCAGGCGCCAGACGGTGACCATGCGCGTCCCCAGTGGGATGCCGGCGACCAGCGCCGTCCCGGTGCTGTCGGAGCGCGCCGGCGCGCCGGCGCCGTTGACCGTGACCTGCGCGTCGCGGACGGGCTGGCCGAGGGTGTCGGTGACCGTCACCCGCAGTCGGGCGCGGTCGTCCTGGGCGGAGGCCCCCCCCGCGGCGGCGAGGAGCGTGGACGCGGCGAGGAAGAGGGCGAGCAGGATGCGCATGTGGAGAACGGGACGGTACGCGGGGTGGGATGGGACGGGGATTGCGGCGACGTACAGACGGCGGTGGACGGAGGCCGGTCACAATCGGCCCGGGAGGAGTGGTGCGGCGGTCCCGATGTCCCAAAGCGGGCGGCCCCCGGGGGCCGCCCCGGCCGGCGTCGGAGCGCGGAGGCCGCTACGTCTCCTGCTCCTCCCCCTCTTCGGCGAACATCGGGCTCACCTCCCGCCACAGCTCCTCCACGCGGGCGCGGAGACGCCGCACCTCGTCCTCCTCCTCGGACTCGTCCGCCAGGTAGTATCGGGCGGCGCTGAGGGCGCTGTACGCCCGCCACAGTGCGCGGGAGGCGGGGGTGCGCCTGCCGCGGGGGCGCTTCTCGTCGCGGAGCTGTGCCAGCATCCACTCGGAGAGCTCATGGTCTACCTGGAGCACCTCGCCGTCGGCCTTCGCCTCCTGCTCGACGAACCCGCGCAGCTTCTTCTGGAAGGAGCGCGGGACACCGGCCACCACGTACAGAGAGAGGTCGTCGCGTTCCAGGATCTCGGCCATGCTCTCACCCCCGGTTGGTGGATTCCGCCGCTTCGGGGCCGCACGGCGGCAAGATGCAGACCGGGTCCGTCAGCTCGCGGTGCACTGCGCCCGCCCGGGGGTGCGGTTCCGGCAGGCCATGCTCTCCGACATCCCCCGCGCGTTGCCGCCGCAGGTGCTCTCCTGCGCCGCCCGGAGCGCCTCCGCCTCGGTCGC
>DATABU010000063.1:0-1831 GCA_036259415.1 Longimicrobiaceae bacterium | reverse complement strand
CGCGCGACGGCCCGCTGCCGCTCTCCTCGGCCCAGCGGCGCCTCTGGCTCCTGCACCAGGTGGCGCCCGCGGGCTACAACCTGGGCGCCGCCCTCCGGCTGCGCGGTCCGCTCCGGGCGGGGGCGCTGCGGGGTGCGCTGGAGGCCGTGGTGGCGCGGCACGAGGCGCTGCGCACCCGTTTCGAGGTGGTGGACGGCGAGCCGGTCCAGGTGGTGGAGCCCGCCCGCCCCCTCCCGCTCCCGGCCCTCGACCTCTCCACGCTCTCCGCGGCGGAGCGCGGCGCGGCGGTGGCGGAGCACGCCGCGGAGGAGCAGGCCCGCCCCTTCGACCTGCGCGAGCCGCCGCTCCTGCGCGCCGCGCTCCTCCGGCTGGAGGACGAGGAGCACGTGCTGCTGCTCACCCTGCACCACGTAGCGTCGGACGGGTGGTCGGAGGCGGTGCTGGTGCGCGAGCTGGGCGCGCACTACGCGGCGCTCGTCTCCGGCGAGGCCGCCGCGCTCCCCCCGCTGGCCGTTCAGTACGGCGACTACGCCGTCTGGGAGCGGGGCCTGGCCTCGGGGGCCGCGGGCCGGCGCGGGGCGGAGTTCTGGAGCCGGACGCTGGCGGGCGCCCCCGCCGCCCTGGAGCTCCCCGCCGACCGGCCCCGTCCCCCGGCGCAGAGCTTCCGCGGCGGCGCGGCGCGCTTCCGGCTGGAGGCGCCGCGGGTGGACGCCCTGCGCCGGCTGGCGCGGCGCGAGGACTGCACCCCGTTCATGGCGCTGCTGGCCGGGTTCGACGCCTGGCTGCACCGCTGCACGGGGGAGGACGACGTCGTCGTCGGCACCCCCGTGGCCGGGCGCGTCCACCCCGTGCTGGAGCCGCTGATCGGCTGCTTCATCAACGTGCTCCCGGTCCGCGTCCGGACGGACGGCGGCGACTCCTTCCGCGCCCTGCTCCGCCGCGTCCGCGCCGCGCTGCTGGACGCACACCCGCACGGCGGCGTGTCGTTCGACCGGATCGTGGAGGCCGCCGGCGTCTCCCGCGACCCCGGCCGCGGCCCGCTGGTGCAGGTGCTCCTCGCGCTCCAGAACACGCCGCTGGAGCGGCTGGAGCTGGCCGGCCTCGCCGCCGAGCCGCTGGAGCTCCCCGCGGCGAGCTCGCGCTACGACCTGAGCGTATACCTCCGGGAGGAGCCGGACGGCTCCCTCTCCGCCCTGGCCGAGTACGCCGCCGACCTGTACGACGCCGCCACCGTGGACCGCTGGATGCGCCACTACGCGCGCCTCCTGGACGCGCTCGCCGCGGACCCGGAGCGGCCCGTGGGCGACGCCGAGATGCTGGACGCCGCCGAGCGCCAGCAGCTCCTCCTCGCGGGGGGCGCCGCCGGCGCGTCCCCCGACCCCGCCGCGACCGTCCCCCGCCTCTTCGAGGCGCAGGTCCGCCGCACCCCCGGAGCCACGGCACTGGTCGCCGGCGGCGAGCGGCTCACCTACGCCGAGCTGGACCGCCGCGCCGACGCCGTGGCCCGCCGCCTCGCCGCGGCGGGGGTCGGCCCGGAGACCCGGGTCGGGCTCCTCCTGGAGCGCACCGCGGAGATGGTCGCCGCGATGCTGGGGGTGCTGAAGGCGGGCGGCGCGTACGTCCCGCTCGACCCCGCCTACCCCGCCGCGCGGCTGGCCTGGATGCTGGAGGACAGCGGCGCGCGCGTGCTGCTGACGGAGCCGGGGCTGCGCGGCCGGGCGGCGGGGTTCGGGGGGGTGGTGCTGGAGGTCGGCGTGGAGGGGGCCCCCCTCCCCCCGGCCCCCTCCCCCGCGAGGGAGGGGGAGCACACCGAGCCCCGAACCGACTCGGG
>DATABU010000062.1:0-4776 GCA_036259415.1 Longimicrobiaceae bacterium | reverse complement strand
CCGACGGTCGCCTCGACCACGGACTCCCCCAGCGGGGGGACTCGGATCTCAACCGACATTGACTCTCCGCTCCGGTATGGGTTCAGCCGCTACTTCCGCTTGCCGATCAGGGCGTCGCCACGCGCGCGCCGCTCCGCGGGGCTCTCCCCGGCGGCGGGCGCGTCGCCCCACGCCGCCGCGACGATGCGCGCCTGCTCCTTGGCGTGGCGGTCGGGGCTCCCCTCCGCGGGGGAGGCGCGCTCCGGGCGCCCCTCGTAGCGCACGGGGAGATCGCCGAACATCTCGCGCAGCCGCGGCTCCACGAAGGTCCAGGCGCCCATGTTGCGCGGCTCCTCCTGGACCCAGACCACCTCCCGCAGCCGGGGGAACGAGCGCGCCAGCGACGCGATCTCCTCCACGGGGAAGGGGTACAGCTCCTCCACCCGGGCCAGGGCCACTGCGCGGGCCTCCGCGCGAAGCGGGCTGGAGTACAGGTCGGCGAACACCTTGCCGCTGCACAGCGCCAGGCGCGTCACCTCGTCCGCGCGCTCGGCCGCGTCCGCGTCGCCGATCACGCACTGGAAGTGCCCCCCGGCGAGCTGCTCCAGGCGCGAGGCCGCCAGCGGGTGGCGCAGCAGGCTCTTGGGCGACATCACGATCAGCGGCCGCGGGTCGCGGTCCAGGAGCTGCGCCTGCCGCCGCAGCAGGTGGAAGTACTGCGCCGAAGTGGTGCAGTTGACCACGCGGAAGTTCTCCTCCGCGGAGAGCTGGAGGAAGCGCTCCAGGCGGGCGCTGGAGTGCTCCGGCCCCTGCCCCTCGTAGCCGTGGGGGAGGAGGAGCACCAGCCCCGAGGTCTGCTCCCACTTCTGGTACGACGCGCTCAGGAACTGGTCGATCATCACCTGAGCGCCGTTGACGAAGTCGCCGAACTGCGCCTCCCAGATCACCAGCACGTCCGGGTCGAACACCGAGTAGCCGTACTCGAAGCCCACGGCCGCCATCTCCGAGAGCGGCGAGTTGTGCACCTCGAACGAGGCGCGGGCCTGGGGGAGCGCCGCCAGCGGGGTGTGCCTCGCGCCGGTTCCCGCGTCGTGCAGCACCAGGTGCCGGTGGCTGAAGGTGCCGCGCTCGGCGTCCTGCCCGGTGAGGCGGACGGGGACCCCCTCGGCGATCAGCGAGGCGAAGGCCAGCGTCTCCGCGTGCCCCCAGTCGATCCCCCCCTCCGGGCCCAGGGCGTCGCGCCGCCTCGCGAGCTGCTTCTCCAGGCGGGCGTTGGGGGCGAAGCCCTCCGGCCAGCGCAGGAGCGCGTCGTTGTACTCCGCGAGCCGCTCCGCCGGGACCGCCGTCTCCAGCGAGCTCCCCGGGGGGCCGCCGTTGGCGTGGTGCTCGTCCCCGTTCTGCGCGGGCATGGAGGAGCCGTCACCCAGGGCGGCCTGCACCCCCGCCAGGTGGTCGAGCACCTCCTGGAGCATCGCGTCGGCCTCGTCGCGCGGCAGCACGCCCTCGCCGGCCAGCCGCTCCGCGTAGACCTCGCGGGCGGTGGGGTGCGGGCGGACCGCGTCGTACATGCGCGGCTGCGTGAACGCCGGCTCGTCGCCCTCGTTGTGCCCCCAGCGCCGGTACCCCACCAGGTCGACGACGAAGTCCTTGTGGTAGCGGGCGCGGTAGGCCACCGCCAGCCGGGCCACGTGCACGCACGCCTCCGGGTCGTCCGCGTTGACGTGGACGATGGGGACCTCGAACCCCTTGGCGAGGTCGCTCGCGTAGCGGGTGGAGCGGTCGTCCTCGGGGAGCGTGGTGAAGCCGATCTGGTTGTTGGCGATCAGGTGGATGGTCCCGCCCACGGTGTAGCCCCGCAGGCCGGACATGTTCAGCGTCTCCGCCACCACCCCCTGCCCGGGGAAGGCGGCGTCGCCGTGCACCAGCACCGCCACGCCGTCGTCCAGCGACAGGTCGGGGGGGCCGGCGCGGCGCGTCCAGTCCTGCGCGGCGCGCGTCATCCCCACCACCACCGGGTCCACGAACTCCAGGTGGCTCGGGTTGGGGGCCAGCGTGACGGTCACCTCGCGCTCGCCCACCCGCTTGGAGTCGCGCCACCCCAGGTGGTACTTCACGTCCTGGGAGAGGTCGTCCACCCCCGCCGGGGCGGGCTTCTTCCCCATGAAGGCGCCCACCATCAGCTCGTACGGCTTCCCCAGCACGTGCGTCAGCACGTTGAGCCGGCCGCGGTGCGCCATCCCGATGACCACGTCCGACGCGCCCCCCGCGGCGGCGTCGCCGATCACCCGGTCCAGGATGGGCACCAGCGCGTCCGTCCCCTCCACGGAGAAGCGCTTCTGCCCGACGAACGCCTTGTGCAGGAAGCGCTCGAAGCCCTCCACCTGCGAGAGGCGGCGGAGGAGCGCGCGCCGCTCCTCCGGGTCCAGCGGGGCGCGCAGGCTCCCCGACTCCACCCGCTCGCGCAGCCAGTCGCGCTCGGCGGGGTCCTGGATGTGGTCGAACTCGTAGCCGATGGTCCCCGAGTACAGCTCCCTCAGCCGGGCGATCCCCTCGGCGGCGTCGCGGGCGCCCTGCGCCGCGGGACCGCGCACCACGGCGGCGGGGAGGCTCCCGAGCTGCGCCTCCGAGATCCCGTGCGCCTCCGGCCGGAGCGCCGGGTCCGGGTCGGCGGGCGGGGCGATGGGGCTCAGGCGCGCCGCGGTGTGGCCGCGCGCGCGGATGGCCTCGGCCAGCTCGTGGGCGGCGACGATGGTGTCCGGGTCGTAGCCGCCGGCCGCCGGCGCGCCTTCCGCGGGAGCGGCGGCGCCCTCCGCGGGCGGGGTGAACGACCGGAAGAAGTCCTGCCATCCGCCGTCCACCGAGGCGGGGTCGCGCAGGTATCGCTCGTAGAGGTCCAGCACGTAGCCCGCGTTGGGGCCGACGAAGCTCTTCAGGTCTGCCATGAGATGGTCGTCTCGCGTCTCGCTGCCACCGGCCCGGTCCGGCCGGATCGGCGGACAAGGTAACCCGGGAAATACCGTGCCGCCACCGGCCCCCGGCCCCGCCGCGACTTGGGCGCCGACGGCCTCCGGCCGGCGGGGAGGCGCGGGTGGCGCCGCGGGCCCGGATGTGTTAAATTCAAAGGCTTTTGATACACTCGAACGCGGAAGCGGTGCTCCCGCGGCTCCCGGGCTCGGCCCGGTGCGGCGGCCGCGACTTCCCGAGCACCCCACCAGACGGTGGAAGACACACACAGGCGGACCCCGGCGCACACCGCGCGGGGGCCGCGCACGCAGACGGACCCGGAAGGGAAGAGCCCGGGCCTGAACAGGAGACGCATGCGATTCGAAGAACTGGGGCTCGCGCCGGAGCTGGTGCGGGCGGTGACGGAGCTGGGGTACGAGGAGCCCACCCCCATCCAGCGGCTGGCCATCCCGGAGGCGCTGGCGGGCAAGGACGTGCTGGGGAAGGCGCAGACGGGGACGGGGAAGACGGCGGCGTTCATGCTGCCCACGCTGCACCACCTGCGCGGCAACGAGGGTCTCAGGGCGCTGGTCCTGTGCCCCACCCGCGAGCTGGCCATCCAGGTGTACGACAACGCCCGCGAGTACGCCCGGGGCTCCGAGCTCTTCATCGGGGTGCTCTACGGCGGGACCCCGGTGGACAAGGACCTCCGCGGGCTGCGCGCCGGCTACGAGGTGCTGGTCGCCACGCCGGGGCGCCTGATCGACCACCTGGAGCGCGGCAACGTGGACCTCTCCGGGGTGGAGGTGCTGGTGCTGGACGAGGCGGACCGCATGCTCGACATGGGCTTCCGCCCGCAGATCAACGAGATCCTGCGCCACCTCCCCAAGAAGCGGCAGACGCTTTTCTTCTCGGCGACCATGCCCAACGAGGTGAAGTCGCTGGCGTACGACAGCCTGCGCGACCCCGTGACCGTGGAGGCCGCGCCGCAGAAGACCACCGCCGACGGGGTGGAGCAGTTCGTCTACCCGGTGCAGGAGAGCAAGAAGACGGCGCTCCTCTTGGAGCTGCTGAAGCGGCCGGGGATGGACTCGGTGCTCGTCTTCACCCGCACCAAGTTCGGAGCCGACCGCGTCTCCGGGCAGCTCCAGCGCGCCGGGGTGAAGGTGGAGGTGATGCACGGCGACCGCACCATGAAGGACCGGGTGCGCGCGCTCGACGCATTCCGCGGGGCCGAGGTGCAGGTGCTGGTCGCCACCGACGTGGCGCAGCGCGGGCTGGACGTCGAGGGGATCTCGCACGTGATCAACTACGACGCCCCGCAGGACCCGGACGGCTACGTGCACCGCGTGGGCCGCACGGCGCGCGCCGGGGCCAAGGGCGAGGCGATCACCTTCATGTCCGGCGGCGAGATCGGCGACGTCCGCGCCGTGGAGCACCTGCTGGGCTACGCCCTCCCCCGCGTGGAGCTGCCGGGCTACGGCTTCGGGAGCGCCACCGAGGAGACCGTCTACACGCCGGAGCTCAAGAAGCCGCGCGAGAACCGCGGCCGGCGCATGGGCAAGAACGCCGGCAGGGAGCTGTCCCCCGAGGAGCTGGAGAAGATCCTCAGGGTGGTCTGACGGCGGCCCCGGCCAGGGGGCGGCGCACGGCGAATGGGCCGGTCCCGGTTTTCCGGGGCCGGCCTTTCTTTTGTCCGGGGGCGGGAGGCGGTATTATCCCGGGCAGCGCGGCCCGGCAGGAATCTTCCGGTGCGGGTGGAGCATCGGCGGCGCGGGATAATACCGCCTCCCGCCCCCGGACAAAAGAAAGGCCGGCCCCGGAAAACCGGGACCGGCCCATTCGCCGTGCGCC
>DATABU010000061.1:0-9882 GCA_036259415.1 Longimicrobiaceae bacterium | reverse complement strand
CCCCCCCCCGGGGGGAGCGAGAGGAAGAAGTAGTACGCCACCTTCGCCGCCTGCCCCGAGATGTCGTCGGCCCCGAACTCCGACCACACCGCGCGGACCAGCACCTGCCGCGGCGCCCCCGAGCGGGCCCCCGTCCCCGGCTTCGCGCCCGCGGCGGGGCCGCCGGACGAAGGCGCCTCCGCCTCCGCGGCGTGCAGCGCGGCGATCCGGTTGACCGTCGGCGGGGCGGCGGTCGCGGCCCGCCCGTCGCCGTTCGCGGGGCGGCCGTCCCCGCCGGTGAGCGCGGCGCGCAGCTCCGCCGCCTCGCCCTGCGCCCAGGCGCCGGTCTCGCGCAGCGACTCCACCGTCGCCTCGGGGCGGACCTGCGCCGACTGCAGGCTGCGCAGAGCGCGCAGCGCCATGAACGCGCCCGCCGCCACGAACACCAGCCCCACGACCAGCGCCGCCAGCCAGTAGTTGTCCAGCAGGTCGCCGAGCCCCGCGACGAGGAACGCCACCAGCACCAGCCCGCCCACGGTCGCCACCACCCCCCACACCGCCATGCTCCCCACGTCGCGGGCCAGGGCGCGGACGTTCCGGCGCATCTCCACCCGGGCGAGGGCGACCTCCTGGCGGATCAGGACCGAGGCATCGGCGCTCAGTTCCCGGAAGAGCGAGCCCAGCGAACGGGCCTCTCCTCCACCGGGCGAGGTGTCGTCCAGGTCGAAGCGGCGCATGGGCTCCGGGGGTGCGCGGGTGCTCCTGCAATGGGATTGTTCAAGGTGCGGCTTAGCAAGATCCTTGCCCGCCGCGGGAGCCCCGGCCTACCTTGCGCCACGGGGTTCGGACGGACTACGACCGGGGGGACCATGCTCAGGGAGTCTCACCAGGCCGCCGGGGTGGTGGTGTACCGCGACACGGCGGAAGGGCGGAGCTACCTGCTGCTCCGGTCGCGGCTGACGCGGAGCCCGATGTGGGAGTTCCCCAAGGGCGGGGTGGAGGCGGGGGAGACGGAGCGCCAGACCGCGGAGCGGGAGCTCCACGAGGAGACGGGGCTGGCCCCGCCCGAGGTGGAGGTGCTGGAGGGGTTCCGCGAGCTGGAGCGGTACTTCTTCACGCTCGGGCAGGGGCGGGCGCGCACCCTGGTGGTCAAGCAGGTCACCTACTTCATGGCCCGCGCCCGCACCGACCGGGTGCTCCTCTCGCACGAGGCCAGCGACTTCCGCTGGGCGGCGTTCGCCGAGGCCCGGCGGCTGGTCCGCTTCCGCGCCAAGCAGCAGGTGCTGGACCGGGCGGAGCGGTGGCTCTCCGAGCGTGGGGGCGAACGGGAGCGGGTGACGGCTACTCCGCCGGGTCCGGCGCCGCGGGGAGGCGGACGGTGAAGGCGCTGCCGCGGCCCGGCTCGCTCTCCGCGCGGATCTCGCCGCCGTGCCGCTCGGCCACCATCCGCGCGATGGCGAGGCCCAGGCCGGTCCCCCCGGCGCGCGACCGCGCCTCCTCCCCCCGGTAGAAGCGGTCGAACACGCGCGGCAGGTCCTCCGGCGGGATCCCGGCGCCGGTGTCCTCCACCGCGACCTCCACCCCGCCCCCGTCCCCGCCAGCCTCCGCCACGCGCAGGGTCACGGTGCCGGCATCGGTGAACTTCACCGCGTTGGACACCAGGTTCAGGAAGAGCTGCCGCAGCGGGCGCTCCTCGCCCGTGACCACCGCGCCGGCCGCGCCCGCGCCGGCCACCAGGCGCACCTCCACGGGCTTCCCCGCCGCCAGCGCCTCGCCGATCTCGCGCACGTCCTCCAGCAGCGGGAGCAGCTCCACCCGCCCCGCGGCAACGGCCCCCGCCCCCTCCTCGCCGCGGGCCAGCATCAGCAGCCCCTCCACCAGCCCCAGCATCCAGCGGGTCTCGTCCAGCACCTCGCCGAGCGTCTCCTGGAGCTCGGCGGCGGAGCGGGGGCGTGCCAGCGCCACCTGCGCCGAGCCCTGGATGGCGGTGAGCGGGGTGCGCAGCTCGTGGCTGGCGTCCGCGGTGAAGCGGCGCAGCGTGTCCACGGCGCGCTCCAGGCGCTCCAGCATGCCGTTGAAGGCCAGCGACAGCTCCTGCAGCTCGGCGGGGCGGTCGGGCACCTCCACCCGCCGCGAGAGCGCGCCGATCCCGATCTCGCGGGTGGCGCCCACCAGCCGGTCCAGCGGACGGAGGATGCGGTCGGCCAGCGTGCGGCCCCCCATGGCGGCGGCCGCCGCGGTCAGGGGGATCAGCAGGAGCGAGATGAGCAGGAAGGTGCGCAGCGCGGTCCCCTCCACGTCGCCGCTGCGGGCCACGTAGATGTCCAGCACGTCGCCGTTGGGGAGCCGCGAGCGGCGCAGCAGCGCCTCCACCTCGCCCTTGCCCGGGGCGACCTGGCGCTCCTCCACGGTCACCCGCGGGACGTGCGGGGGGATGATGAGCTGCTCCGCCGTGAGCGCCGACTCCCGCAGCGAGGCCGTCCCCGTGCTCGCCAGCGTCCGCGCCAGGATCAGGTAGGTGAGCCCCGCGAAGAGCGTGAGCGCCACCAGCAGCACCACCGAGTACCAGAGCACGATCTCGCGCCGCAGCGACGGCGGGGACCGGCGCGTCATCGGGCGCCCTCACGCGGCTCGCTCGGGCTTGCCGTTCGCCCGGAGGCGAGGGAGCGCTCCGGCGGGCTGCTGTGCTTGGGGTCGTCGGCGGGGCGCTCCCTACGGAAACGCCACACCCGAAGGGACTCGCTTGCGAGCACTCGCTTCGCTCGGACACAAGTCGTTTCCTCCGGGAGCACCCCACCTCCTCCCTGTCCGACTCCCCGGGGAACACACCGCCTGCCCCGGCTGGTGGCCCGCGTGAGGGATGCGAGCGCGAAGCGGCGAGACCCGGGGGCAGTTTCCCGGGGCTCGCCTCCGTTGGGCACAGTTGTACCGTGCCCTACGGAGCCGCAGCCCGACCCGAGCGCCAGCGAGGGGCACGCCCAACCCCTGCGGTTCCATCCGAACTCACCGGTCATCCCTCATCCTCCCCAGGGGTGCGCACCATGTACCCCACCCCGCGCACCGTCTGGATCAGCTCGCGCTCCGGGTCCAGCTTGTTGCGCAGCGAGTTGATGAACACGTCCACCACGTTGGTCCCCGGGTCGAAGCGGATTCCCCACACGTGCTCCATGATGACCGCCCGGGAGAGCGGGCGGTCGGCGTTGCGAAGCAGGTACTCCAGCAGCGCGAACTCCTTGGGAGTCAGCTCCACGCGCTCGCCGCCGCGGCGGACCTCGTGGGCGGCCGGGTCCAGCTCCAGGCCGCCGGCCCGCAGCGTCGCCGGCCCGCCGCTCCCGGTGCGCCGCAGCAGGGCGCGCAGCCGCGCCGCCAGCTCGGGGAAGTCGAAGGGCTTGGTCAGGTAGTCGTCCGCCCCCGCGTCCAGCCCCTCCACCTTGTCCTCCACCCGGTCGCGGGCGGTGAGGAGGAGCACCGGGAGCGCGCTCCCCGCATCGCGGAGGTCGCGCACAAGCTGGGTGCCGCTGCGTCCGGGGAGCATCACGTCCACCACGGCCGCGTCGAACCCCTCCGCCTGGGCCATGCGGAAGCCGGTGTCGCCGTCCCCGGCGGTCTCCACCGTGTACCCCTCCTCGCGCAGTCCCTTCCGCAGGAAACCCAGGATTCCCGCGCTGTCCTCCACCACCAGGATCCGCATGGCCGCTCGATTAACGAGGTTTAATCGTCCCCTAATTCTTCCTTAACCGTACGCCGGAACGGCGCCTCCGGCCGCCGTGTACGAGGCCGCGTAGCCAGGCAGGACGGTACCCGCTCAACGGAGGGAGGTTGCAGCAGATGAACAGGATTCGCAAGCTCGTGGCGCCGGGCGCGCTGGTCGTCGGGATGGGGGTCGCGGCGACCGGGATGGAGCTGTTCAGGGACCCCCTCCCGGACCTGGGCGCGCAGGCCCCGCAGCAGCCGTCGGTGGCGGCGCGGATCCCCGGGCCCGAGTCGCTCTCCGCGGCGTTCCGCAACGCCAGCCGCAGCACGCTCCCGGCGGTCGTGTACGTGAAGTACGAGACCGCGGCCCGCACGGTGGCCTCCCGCGTCCCCGACCAGTTCCGGGGGACGCCCATGGAGCAGTTCTTCGGGGGCGGGCAGATGACGCTGCCGCCCGAGGAGGGGAGCGGATCCGGCTTCATCATCAGCGAGGACGGGTACGTCCTCACCAACAACCACGTGGTCGCCAACGCGTCGCGCGTCACCGTGGTGCTGGCCGACAAGCGCGAGCTGAGCGCGAAGGTGGTGGGGCGCGACCCCAACACCGACATCGCGGTGCTCAAGGTGGACGCCGAGGGGCTCCCGGTGGCGCAGCTCGGCGACGCCGAGGCGCTGCAGACCGGCGACTGGGTCCTGGCGCTGGGGTATCCCATGTCGCTGGGGCAGACCACCACCGCGGGGATCGTGAGCGCCAAGGGCCGCTCGCTGGGGATCGTGCAGCGCGACCGCAGCGCCACCGCGCCGCTGGAGCACTTCATCCAGACCGACGCGGCCGTGAACCCCGGCAACTCCGGCGGCCCCCTGGTGGACCTGAACGGCCGGGTGGTGGGGGTCAACACCGCCATCGCCTCTCCCACGGGCTTCTACGCGGGGTACGGGTTCGCGGTGCCCATCGACATGGCGAAGCGCGTGGCCGACGACCTGATCCGCTACGGGCAGGTGCACCGGCCCATGCTGGGCGTCGCCATCCGCGGCGTCACCACCGCCGACGCCGAGGTGTTCCGCCTGCCGAGCCCGAGCGGCGCGGTGGTCTACACGGAGCCCACCGGCCCCGCGAAGGCCGCCGGCGTCCGGATGGGCGACGTGATCGTGGCCGTGGACGGCCAGGCCGTGGGCGACGACGGCGACCTCAAGGCGGCGCTGGCGGCGAAGCGCCCCGGCGAGCGCGTCACGCTGGACCTGGTGCGCTACGGGGAGCGCGAGCGGGTGGCGGTGAAGCTTGCCGAGATGGAGCTGCGGGCCGCCAGCAACGACGCCCCCGCCGGGGACGACCGCGAGCCCACGGCGCGGCTGGGGCTGAGCGTGATGCAGGTGACGCCCGAGGTGGCCCGCCAGTACCGGCTCCCCTTCCAGGACGGGGTGGTCATCACGGCGGTGGACGGGAACGGGCCCGCCGCCCGCTCGCTGGCCGGCGGGATGCGGATCGAGCGGCTGAACGGCCGCGAGGTGCGCAGCGTGGCGGACGTCCGCGCGGAGGCGGCGCGGCTGAAGCCGGGGCAGGTGGTCTCGCTGGTGGTCCGCGCCCCCGACGGGCAGCAGGCGATCGTCAACTACCGGGCGCGCGGCTGATCCCGGGGACGGGTGGGGTAGGAGATAGAAGATACGACGCCCCCGCCGGGTTCTCCCGGCGGGGGTGTCGTGCGTCGGCGGGCGGCCTACAGCTCCAGGCCCCGGCGGACCTCCACCCGGGCGTACGCCTCCGCCTGCTCCTGCCGCAGGTAGAGCGCGTAGCGCGCCATGGACGAGGTGATCACCGCGCGCGCCGCGGCGGCGTCCTCCCAGCCGAGCGGCGTGACGCGGGCCCCCTCCAGGTCCTTGTAGACGGAGAAGAAGTGCTCCACCTCCTTGAGGAAGTGGCTCGCGACGTCGCTCACGTCGTGGTACTCGTCGTAGAGCGGGTCCTTGCAGGGGACGCAGAGGATCTTCTCGTCCATCTCTTCCCGGTCCTTCATGCGGAACAGGCCGATGGGGCGGACGTCGATCTCGCAGCCGGGGAAGGTGGGGACGGTCACCATCACCAGCGCGTCCAGCGGGTCGTCGTCCTCGGCGTAGGTCTGCGGGAAGAAGCCGTAGTCGCCGGGGTAGTGCACGGCGCTGTAGAGGACGCGGTCCAGGCGGAACATCCCGGTCTTCTTGTCCAGCTCGTACTTGTTGCGGCTCCCGCGCGGGATCTCGACCACCGCGCGCATGCGGATGGGCGGGTTCTCGCCGGGTTCGAGCTCGTGCCACGGGTTGATCATCATAGCTGCTGCCGATTCGCTCGGGTCGGGTCCGGTTTCGGTTCTCCCGCGGGGCGGGAGCTCGGGCCGCCGGGGGCGCCGGCGGGGCGGGAAATGTACACCGCTCCACCCCGCGTTGACACCCCCGGACCGGCCCCGTACCTTGCGGCCCTCCCGTCCAGGACCGTCGCACCCCTCTTCCCCGGAGAGATCCCGACGTGCTTCTCGGAGCCCACGTTTCCACCGCGGGCGGCGTCCGCAACGCCCCGCCGCGCGGCGCGGAGATCGGCGCCACCGCCATCCAGGTCTTCACCAAGCAGCCCAACCGCTGGGCCGAGCCGGTCTGCACCGCCGAGGACGCCTCGGGCTTCGCCGCCGGCGTGCGGGAGGCGGGGATCGGCTTCACGGTCTCCCACGACTCGTACCTGATCAACCTCGCCACCGCCGACCCGGTGCTCCGCGAGCGCTCGCTGGCCTCCTTCAAGGCCGAGCTGCGCCGCTGCGTGGAGCTGGACCTCGACGCCGTGGTCACCCACCCCGGCAACGCCACCGACGGCGACCCGGCCCGCGGGCTTGCGCAGAACGCCGCGCTGGTGGAGGAGGCGCTGGCCGAGGTCCCCGGACGGACGATGGTGCTGCTGGAGACCACGGCCGGCGCGGGGAAGGTCCTGGGCGCCACCTTCGAGGAGCTGGCGGAGATGATCGAGCGGATCGCCCCGGAGCACCGGGCGCGGGTGGGCGTCTGCCTGGACACCTGCCACGTGTACTCCGCCGGCTACGACCTGGTGGGCGACTACGACGGGGTAGTGCAGCGGCTGGCGGACGTCGTGGGGCTCGACCGGCTCCGCCTATTCCACCTCAACGACTCGCAGTGCCCCTTCGCGAGCCGCCGCGACCGCCACGCGGAGATCGGCGAGGGGTCGCTGGGCGACGGGCCCTTCCGCCGCATCATGAACGACGAGCGCTTCGCCGCCGTCCCGCGGGTGCTGGAGACGCCCAAGGGGGACGACCCCACGGCCGCCGACCTGCGGAACCTCGCGCGGCTCCGCTCGTTAATGGCCTGAGCGCGGGGGAACCGTGCCGCGCCCCGGGGGGTAGGCACGCCCGACATGAGAGCCGCCACCCCGTTCCGCCGCTGGGCCAACCTGGGCCTGCTCGTCGCGGCCCTGCTGCAGTTCGCGGGGGCGTCGGCCGGGCCGTGGGCGCACGAGTACGGGCGCGGGATCTCCACCGGTCACACGCTCTGCGCGCCCGACCGGCACGGGCCGCACGACCCGGTCTCGCACGACGAGCTGGGGTGCTGGCTCTGGCAGGCGTTCACCGCCGTCGCGCCGCCGCCCGCGGACGCTCCGCCGTCGCTGCGTCCCGAAGGTCCCGTCCGCGGGCTCCCCGCGGAGGTCCGGGCGCCCTCCTCCCTCGCCGTCGCCCGCCCCCGGGCGCGCGCGCCTCCCGTCTCCTGAGAACCGGCCGCGGCAACTCCGCGGCCCGGAACGTCGGCAGCAGTCCCTCCCGCCACCACGGCGGGGCGGCTACGCACGCAGATTCTCGGGAGACGCTTTCGCATGACGACATCGTACCTGCGCCACGGCGTGGCGGCGCTCGCGCTGCTCACGCTCGCGGCGCCCGCGGCGCACGCCGACGCGCCCGCGCCGGCCCCTCCGTCACGGGCCGCCGCCGAGGCGCCCCCGCTCTTCGGCATCGTCCAGGACGCGGAGGGGCGGCCGCTTCCCAGCGCCCGCGTGGTGCTCGCGGAGCTCGGCCGCGTGACCACCACGGCCGCGGACGGCACCTTCGGGTTCCAGAACCTGCGCCCCGGCGTCTACCACCTGGACGTCAGCCTCCTGGGCTACGCCCCCGAGCACGCGGTGGTCACCGTCCCGGAGGACGGCGTCCTCCCGCGCGTGACCGTCACCCTGGAGGCCAGCCCTCTGGCGCTCAGCGGCCTGCAGGTGACCGCCTCGCCGGTGGCGGAGGACCCGCTGCGCGTGCCGCAGTCCACGACCCAGCTCGCCGGCAAGGAGCTGGGCCGGAACCTGCGCGCCAGCGTGGCCCAGACGCTCGCCGAGCAGCCGGGGATCCGGGCGCGCTACGCCGGACCCGGGGCCAGCGCCCCTGTGATCCGGGGGCTCGGCAACGAGCGCATCCTCGTCCTCCAGGACGGCCAGCGGACCGGCGACCTGTCCGCCACCTCCTCCGACCACGGGCTCTCCGTGGACCCCCTCTCGGCCACGCAGCTGGAGGTGGTTCGCGGCCCGGCGTCGCTGCTCTACGGGAACAACGCCCTGGGCGGCGTGGTGAACGTGATCTCCAACGACATCCCCACGGTCGTCCCCGCGGAGGTGGAAGGCTTCCTCGCCGGGCAGGCGGAGTCGGTGAACCCGGGCGGCGCCGCCTCGGGGTCGCTCACCCTGCCGCTGGGCGACGCGCTCGCGCTCGGCCTGCGCGCCGGGGGGCGCAGCGTGCAGGACGTGCGGGTCGGCGGCGGCGGGACGCTGGAGAACACCTCCTTCCGCAACCTTCACGGGACGGTGGGGCTGGGCTACGTCGGCGGCGACCTCACCGCCGGGGTCGCCTACCGGGGCTACGGCTTCGAGTACGGCGTCCCCTTCGAGGAGCACGACGAGCACGAGGAACACGAGGAGCACGAAGGCGAGGAGGAGCCGGGCCACTCGCACGAGGGGATCCGCCTGGACGGGATGCGCCACGAGGCGGTCGGCCGCGCCGACCTCGCGCTGGGCGGGACGGGGCTCACCCTGCTCCGCGCCGAGGGGACGGCGCAGTGGTACACGCACGACGAGGTCGAGCCGTCCGGCGAGGTGGGGACCACCTTCCGGCTGAACACGCAGACCGCGTCGCTCACGGGCCGCACGCGCTTCGGCCGGCTGAGAGGGGCGGTGGGGGCGTCGGGATTGTTCCGGCAGTACTCGCCCGAGGGCGAGGAGGCGCTCACGCCCTCGGCGAACAGCAACGGCTACGGCGTCTTCCTCTTCCAGGAGTTTCCGGTGGGGCGGCTCATCCCGGGCGAGGCGCACACGCCGCAGCTCCAGTTCGGGGCCCGCTTCGACCAGTACGACATCGAGACGGCGGCCGGCGGCGAGCGGTTCGGCCCGGCGCGGAGCCGCACCTTCCGCAACGTCTCCGGCTCGGTGGGCGCCAGCGTTCCCTTCGGGCACGACGTGACGCTCAGCGGGAGCGTGGCGCGCGCCTTCAGGGCGCCCACGGTGGAGGAGCTGTTCTCCAACGGCTTCCACGCCGCGCTGGGGAGCTTCGACGTCGGCAACCCGGAGCTGGAGCAGGAGACCAACCTGGGGGCGGAGCTGGTGCTGCGCGCCCGCACGGGGGGGCTGAACGGCCAGGTCTCGGCCTTCTACAACCGCATCTCCGACTACATCGCCCCCGAGGCCGTGGGCGACACCGTGCTGGTGGAGGAGGACGGGGCGAGCGTGACCGTCCCGCTGAACGTGTTCCGGCAGGACGACGCGCGGCTGCGCGGCGTGGAGGGGGAGGTGGAGGCCGCGCTGGGGGGGAACTGGGTGGTGGGCGCCATGGGCGACCTGGTCCGCGGCGACTTCGTGGACGGGGGGCCGCTCCCGTACATGCCCGCGGCCCGCATCGGAGGCTCGGTCCGCTGGGACGACTCGCACTACTCGCTCGGGCTGGACGTGCGGCACGCCTTCCGGCAGGACCGCGTCCCGGAGAACGAGCTCGCCACCGGGGCGTACACGCTGGTGGACCTGGCGGGGGGGATCAACCTGATCCGCGACGGGCTGGTGCACTCCGTCACGCTGCGGGCGGACAACCTGCTGGACGCCGAGTACCGCGACGCCGCCAGCCGCATCAAGGCGTTCGCCGCCAACCCGGGGCGGAACCTGAGCCTGGTGTACCGGGTGCTCTTCTAGGTAGACTTCGCCGGGCCGGCGCGGTGGTCGCG